>DAOWEX010000077.1:0-7547 GCA_030638265.1 Atribacterota bacterium | reverse complement strand
GGCAAAAGACTACCCATCTCTTATTTTTGGTCTGTAAAATACCAGCCACTGCTGAAGCCGAAGATAAGGTGCCGGTCTTACCCCATACTTGAAAAGGTAGACGTTCTTTTAAAGTCCCCTTCTCTTTGGTGTTGGCAAAATAATCCAGCATCTTAAAATCGTATTTCTGGTAAAGGTAAGTAATTGCTTTGACCAAATGAGCAGGGGTCGTAAGATTATATTCAGAGAGCCCACAGCCGTCCACAAAAATATAATTCTTTCCCCATTTTAAATCCAATGTTGTATCAATAACCTCTTCTAAAGAGGCAATAGCCCGAGCAATAGTGGATACATCCTCAGGATTATCCTCCAGAGCCAGGGTACGAAAAATATTTTCAGCACTCTGATTATCACTCTTTTTCATCATATAAGCCAGTATTTTATCCAGGGTATCAGAATAATAAATATATTTTATCCGTAGACCCTCTTGGGTCCTTCCAACCCGAATACTTCCATCTATTTTTACTCCTTTTTCGAATAGCTCTCGAGAAAAAATCTCCCCCCATAACAAGGGCATAACATTAAGATAAGAATTTTGTTTTTCTTTGACCTTACATCCTGTTACAGTTAGTGCTCCGACCAGAGGGTTTTTATCATCCCACATCCATCCCCTTCCCAAAAACTCTTCGGGCAAGAACTTTGAATTGTCCAATACAATATCTCTTGAGATATGCCTGATACTGAATTTTTGCACCAGGTCATCTGCTATCTTTCTGATTGCTTCAGGAGATTGAGTAGGGTCTCCGCTACCTACTACATATAAGTCTCCGTTTATCTCTCCGGGTATGGTGCTGGAAAAATAGAAGGAAGTGGGATAAGCATACTCCTTATCAAAGATTTCCATAGCTGCAAGCAGGGTAAATATTTTAGTAAGAGATGCTGGAGTGAAAAGTTTATCTTCATTATGAGAAAATAGCACTTCCTGAGTATTCAGGTCTTTTATCAGGATTCCCGAAAATCCTGGAAACTGATCTATCTCTTCCCGGATACCTATACCAGCACCAGCTACACAAATTAAAAAAGAAGTGAATATCAAAAAGGATGATAAAAAAATAATTATCTTATGTTTTAATTTCAAACTCTGTTCCTTTCCGGTTTTTATCTTTATTTTTCATTTTCCCTTCCCCCCTGTTAGATTCTTACTGAAGTACATTCAACACAGCACGCTGTGTTGCTACAGTATTTATTTTATAACCAGTTCAGAAGTACAATGTGAGCAACGTATTGCTTTAATTGGAATACGAGATAGGCAGTAAGGGCAATCTTTGGTGGTTGGCTCTGCGGGCAGAGCTTCTTCCTGAGCTTTTATTTTGTTAATCACTCGAATGATAAGAAACAGAGCAAAAGCAACTATGATGAAATTAACAATTGTATTCGCAAATATACCATAGTTCACAGTAACTGCTCCGGCTTCCTGAGCGCCGGCAAGAGAAGCATATGGTCCGGCGATCTTGCCCTCTTTTAGAATGATAAAAAGATTGGCAAAATCCACTTTACCTAAAAGCATACCAATAGGAGGCATAATGACATCAGAGACAAGCGATTTTACAATTACGCCAAAGGTTGTACCAATAATGATTCCTACAGCCATGTCAATTACATTTCCCCGCATGGCAAATTTTTTAAATTCTTTCCACATTTTCTATCCCTTCCTTTCCAGATATTTAAATTGTATATTGCAATATCTATTTTAGTAAATATTTTAAATGAATCAGGGGGAGTTCTTCGATTCATTTTTAACTAACCAAGAATTTTCTTTATTCTTGGCGCCCTGAGCATAGATTGATATTGTTTACTCATTATCTTTTTTTCTTGCGATAATAGGTTCTACATGTATTGTAGTCTCAATATTCATTTCCTCTTTTATCTTCTTTTCTAATTTTTCTGCAATCCTATGGGAATTGTCTAATCTCATATCAGCAGGTAACCTGATATGAAAAGTTAATTCTCTATTATCTCCATATTTATGAGAATGGAGGTGATGCAATTTAACATCATGGGATACACTATTAGTTACAATTTTTCTAATCTCTGCTTTAAAATCCTCGGCTGGCTCTTCCCCAATTAAAGTACTGATTGATTCTTTTAAAATGGTGTAAGTGGTATAAAATATAACTAAAGATACCGCAATACCCATAATGCTATCCACCCACCAGAAATGTGCTCCCATAAAGATCCCGATTAAAATCAAAAAAGACATCATAGCATCACTTCTATGGTGCCAACCATCAGCTATAAGTGACTGAGAATTAATTTTCTTTCCAGCACGTATTGAAAATTGAGCCAATCCTTCTTTTATTATAACGGAAATTATAAATACTATTATGGCTAAAGTTCCGTAAGCAGCTGATTGATGATTTCTAAATCTCTGAATCGATTCAGTTAAGAAATTGAAACCTACCACCGCTAATAATGTACCAATAATAACCGAACTAATTATCTCTGCCCGGCCGTGGCCGAAAGGATGCTTCTTATCAGGTAGTTTGGATGAAACTTTGAAACCTATAATAACCACCAAGGAAGTAAGTGAGTCAGAGAGGGTGTGCCAGGCATCGGCAATTATGGCTATAGAAAAAGTCTTAATTCCCACCCAGTATTTAAAACCAAAAAGAATGGTATTTATAACAATAGATATTGTTCCTTCTAAATATCCGATAAAGGTTTTGTATTTTTTTGATATTCGTTCTTTAGGTTTTAAGGTCATTTTCTTACTCTCCTGCTCCCTTATACCCATTCAGTAACATACTCTTTCAAATGTTTGGTCTGATTTAATTGAACCAGACAATATCCTCTTCCTTCTTTATAAGATAGAAGACTATAAGAAGCGGTATCTAAATGAATCTTCCAAAAATAGGGTGATGCGATGTTCAGGCAGGCAGCAATAAGGGGTTTAAGTACTGCCCGGTGAGAGACCACTGCTAAAGTCTCTCCTTTTTGCGCTGAAACTATACTATCCAGGCAGGCCTTTGTTCTTTTTTGCACATCATAAAGAGTCTCCATATCCTTTACCTTGAGTTTTTCAGGATTATTTACCCAGAGTTCCCATTCCTCAGGATATTCCTGAGCAATCTCTTTTTTAAAACGTCCCTCCCAGCTTCCTAATTCGATATTATTAAATTTTTCTTCTACTTTTACCTCTATCCTGCATTGCTTACCGATAGTCTCTGCCGTCTGTCTAGCCCGGGTGAGAGGACTGGAATAAATATGTTTTATTGGAAAATTTTTCAATTCCCGGGCTAAATCCTGGGCTTGAATGAGGCCTCTTTCATTTAAAGGAAAAACTGCCCTTCCTCTGAATATCCCCTTAATATTCCCTTCACATTCTCCATGTCTTACTAAAATAATTAGTGTTCCTTCAAATGTTTTATCCATCTATTTTTCTATACCTCCTTATCTTATGCTTGGGGGACAATCCTTCAAATCTTACCTTCCCATTCTGCGAAAAATTCCTTTAAGTAGGATTCCAGATATTTATGGCGTTTTCGGGCCATCTTTCGGCCTAAATTGGTATACATCATATCCTTAAGCTTTAATAGCTTTTCATAAAAATGGTTAATGGAGGGAGCCTCAATAATTTTGTATTCCTCTCTGGTTATAGACTTGTTTGATTTAATTGCTGGGTCGCAAATTGGTCTATGAAAAAATCCTCCGTAAGTAAAAGCCCGGGCAATACCAATTGCCCCCATTGCATCCAGACGATCGGCATCAGTTACGGCCATTAATTCTTTGTTAAGGGTTTGAATAGAATTCTTCTTTCCACCCTCTTTACCCTGATTAGGTAAAGTATGCATAAAAGATATCCGGGAAGTAATTTCCACAATCTTATCTATAAGCGTGGGAGAAATCTTTAAAGAGGAAAGCCATTTTCTCACAAAAGTCGGGCCAGCTTCTTCATCTCCCTGGAAAAATTTGTAATCACCGATATCATGTAAAAGGGCTGCCAATTCTACTACAAATATATCAGCCCCTTCTTCTTGTGCAATCCGTTTGGCCAAATTTCTTACTCGATGAATATGCCACCAATCATGACCGGTACTATCTTTGCTTAAGATTTGTTTTACAAATAATTCTGTTTTTTCAATTATCTCTTTCTTATTCATTTTTCCTGCCAGGGGACGGTCCTTTGGCAAGTTTTTAACCTATCAAAGAACCGTTTATTATTCCATCTTGCTCTATTTTAATCAACTACGATTAAATCATAATTCTGTGTGCCCAAACCTATCTTTTCCGCATAGTCTAGGCCTATTTTCCAATCGGTATCAATATGGATATGTCCGAATTTATCTTCCCCGGAATGAAAATTTTTCTCTTCCAGAATACTACCCTTAACCATTGGAGCTCTATTTACCAGGTCCACACAGGCTCTATCTAAGGCAACAGGGTCAAAAGAGGCAGCCATCCCTATATCTGGAACTATGGCCATATCATTATAATTCCAGCAATCACAATAGGGAGAGACATTCATAATAAAACTGATGTGAAAATGAGGCTTGTCCTTTAATGCTGCATAGGTGTATTCTGCAATCTTTTCCTGGACAATGCTACCCGATTCATCAAAACCTACTACAGCTGCACTGTATTGACATACCGCTACACACTGGCCACAACCGATACATTTCTGATAATCAATTTCCGCCTTTTTATGTTTATTGAGACGAATGGCGCTCTGGGAACAGTTTTTAATACACTGGCCACAGCCAATGCAATTATTAAGGTCAATCTTGGGTTTAGAACTAGAATGCATCTCCATTTTGCCAGCCCGAGAGCCACTTCCCATACCCAAATTTTTCAAGGTACCTCCAAAACCGGTCATTTCGTGCCCTTTAAAATGAGTTAAAGAAATAATAATATCGGCATTGGCAATAGCTGTGGCTATCCTGGGGGCTTTACAATGTCTTTTATTGATAGGAATCTCCCGAAATTCAGTCCCCTTCAGACCATCGGCAATAATTACATCACACCCTACCGCAATCCGATTAAATCCATTCTCCATAGCGGTATTTAGATGGTCTATCGCATTGGCTCTCTTCCCATAATAAAGGGTATTGGCATCAGTTAAAAACGGCCTCCCCTCTAATTCTTTAATTAACTTTACTATACAAGCCACATAATTAGGCCTGATATAAGAAAGATTCCCCGGTTCTCCAAAATGAATTTTTAGGGCTGCAAACTTTTTCTTAAAATTAATCTCTTTAATCCCGGCTTCTAAGACTAATTTCTTTAATTTATCCAATAAATTCTTTCCCGGTTTCGCCCTTAAATCTGTAAAATAAACTTTTGCTCTATTCATTATATTCTCCTGCTCTTTCAAATAATTTAAAATAAGTTTTTTATCATTTTAATCAATTAAAGCTACCAAAGCAAATTATTTGTTTGTTAAAAAGTGTAATCTTTAAATAAATTATTTTGTATCAAAGAACAAAGTCTCTGTTTTACTGGTTAAATCACCTTGCTGATATCCAACAGGCTCCCCTTTGTGAGCTTTCCACGCATAAATTAATAAACTTAACCCCTCCTACTCCATCTTCAAAGGTAGGAAAATCAACTTTTTCCTGATAAGAATTCCCTGCCTTTTTGGCCAGTAAGGCATCAGAAAAATTAGAATATATATTTGCAAAAGCCTCGTATACGCCCTCTGGATGCCCTCCTGGAAGTCGGGAAACTCTCAAGGCCAGAGGATATAAATTATCTCTTCCCCGAGATAAAATCTGAACTGGCTGACCAAAATGAGCAACTTTCATGCAATCAGGGTTTTCTTGTTCCCATTCTATAGATCCTTTTTCTCCTAATATACGAATCTTTAAATTATTATTGTACCCGATAGCCACCTGTGAACACCAGTAAATTCCCCGAGCCCCGTTGGTATATTTGACTAAAACCTCTGCATTATCATCGAGTGCTCTTCCCTTAACAAAAATATCCAAATTGGCGCAAAGAGAATCGATTTCCAACCCGGTTGTATAAGAGACAGTATTTTCTATATGGCTTCCAATATCCGCTACACAATTGGACTTTCCGGAATATTTGGGGTCAGTTCGCCAGGATGCCTGCTTGTTCCCTTTTTCTTTCTCTACCGGCATAACCAGCCATTCCTGGAGATATTCTCCCATTACCATCCGAATCTTCCCAATCTCACCCTTACTAATTATTTCCCGGGCATGTTTTACCATAGGATAACCGGAATATGTATAAGTCACACAGCCAAGTAAATCTCTTTTTTTAGCTAAATTATTCAATTCTTCAGCTTCCACGACTTTTAAAGTTAAAGGCTTATCACAAATCACATTAATACCTTTTTCTAAAAAAGCTTTGGCTATCTCAAAATGCAAATTATTCGGAGTAATAATAGTAACAAAATCTATTTTATCCTTTCTTGCCGCTTCTTTTTCCGCCATTTCTCTAAAATTTTTATAGATCCGTCCCGAATCTAAACCTAATCTTTTGCCAGTAATTAAAGTATTATCATAACTCAGGGAAAAACAGCCCGCAACTAATTTTGCTTTATGGTCAAAGGCAGCTGCTTTACGATGGACCTCTCCGATTAAAGAGCCGATTCCCCCGCCTATCATACCAAAACTTAAAACTTTACTCATTTGATTTACCTCTTTTTCTTTAATTCAATATTTTTAAAATCTTGAAGACAAAATACTTCATTTATAGATTATATTCTGCAAAATATTAAAAAATCCTCTTTTATTAAAAGTAATATACTAATATTTTTTAAAACATCAGAAAAGATAATATAAAAATCTTTTTGAAAAAAGAAGAAGAATATACTAAAATTTAGATAATTAAAATAAAAAGGAACTTTTATGAATAAATATAAAGAAAATACTAAAGGCATTATTATAAATATAAAACATGGTGCCTCAAAAGAGGGCCCGGGATGGAGAAGTATCGTCTATTTTAAAGGCTGTAACTTCTACTGCCCCTGGTGTGGCAGTCCGGAAAGCATACCCTTCGGAAAGACTGAATTAATCTATAAAGATGGCTCCAAAGAAATTATCGGTCAAGAAGTTACCGTAAAAGAAGTTGTTCAAGAAATCCTACCTTACAAAAGATTTTCCAAAGACAATCTACCTTATGGTGTAACTCTGTCCGGGGGAGAACCTACCGCCCAATGGAATTTTTATTTTGAACTTCTTAAAGAACTCAAATATTTTAATTTTCCTACCGCAGTTGAAACCAACGGCTCATCTCCTCAATTTATTACATCCCTCCCCTATCTGGATTTAATTTTCTGTGATATAAAACATATGAATTCAGAAATACATAAGAAATTAATGGGGAAAGATAATAAACAAGTATTGTATAACATCAAAAAAACTTATGAGGCTGGAAAAGATTTATGGATAGAAATTCCTGTTATCACGGGATATAATGATTCGGAAGAAAATTTTCAAGATATTGCCGATTTTCTTTCTCCCATGAAAAACGGGCTCAAAGTAGAGTTATTAAAATACGGAAGACACGGGGTCTATAAATGGAGAGCCTTAAGGAAAGACTAT
>DAOWEX010000004.1:0-4688 GCA_030638265.1 Atribacterota bacterium | reverse complement strand
TTTTAATAAAAAAGAATATCTCTTTTCTTGATATAAGTACTGCGCAAAAAATATTTCCTTTCCAGAAGAAAAATAGTCTTTACAAATTACTTCAAAGATTAGAATTAGCTGGCATTTTAAAGAGAATTACCAAGGGAAGATATTTGTTTTCATATAAAGAAAGCAACGATTTTGAGTTGGCTAATTTTATAATTACTCCTTCTTATATTTCTTTAGAGAGTGCCCTTTCTTTTTATGGAATTTTAGCCCAATTTCCCTATACTATTACCTCGGTTACCCCTCTAAAAAACAGGAAGATTATCTATTACCAGAAAGAGTTTGAATTTGCTCACCTAAGAAGAGAATATTTTTTTGGCTTTGTAAAAAAGGATAATTTTTTAATTGCCACACCCGAAAAAGCCCTTTTGGATGAATTTTATTTTATTTCCAAGAGTTTAATAAATATATCCTTAAAAGAATTAGATTTATCTTTTATCAATAAAGGTAAGTTAAAGAAAATGATAAGGAATTTTAATTATTTACCTTTAAAGAGGTTAGTGCAAAAATATGTTAAGTAAAGAACAGGCTCAAAATTTTGCTAAAGAATCAAAGATAGATTTATTCTCCATTTACCGCGAATATCTCCAACTTCTATTTTTAAAATATTTATATGGCTTGGATGAGAGTAGTCAGATTTATTTTAAAGGAGGAACAGCTATTAAGTTTTTATTTGGCTCATTCAGGTTCTCCGAAGATCTGGATTTTAGCAGTGTTTTAGAAGATAAAGCAGTTGAGCTTTTGGTTCAAAGAGCGGTAAAAGATTTATCCCGGGAGCTCCCTGTATTTTTTAAAAAGGAAAAAACTATTGCTGATTCCTTCTCGGGGAGAATATTCCAAGATATTTCGGATTTTAAATTTCCTTTAACTATTAGGTTGGATATTTCTTTAAGGGAAAGGCCAATTTATACCGAAACTAATTATATTGAAACAAATTTTCCTATTGCCCCATTCCCTTTAGTGAGGCATTTAATAGACAAAGAAATTTTAGCTGAAAAGATTAGAGCTTTTTTGATTAGAGGGAAAGGAAGGGATGTTTTTGACCTTTGGTTTTTATTAAGTAAGAAAGTAGAAATTGATTGGTATTTAGTGAATCTAAAAATGAGTTATTATAACAGAAAAACTGATTTAAAAAAAATTATTGACCTTATTGGAAAAATGTCTGATCAAGAAATCCAAAAAGATTTAAATAAATTCTTACCACTTAACCAAAGACCAATGATTAAAAAAATGAAGACTTTGTTATTAGAAAAGTTAAATAATCAGGTATAGAAAATAAAAATTAAAAAAGGGAAACAAAAGTGCCAGGATCCCCGGAAGTTTAGATTTTTTAAGAGAGAGGATTTTGAGGAGGTTATATGGAAATAGTTATTGTTGGAGCAGGGCCGGTAGGGTGCTATACGGCACAATTATTGAAGAAGTGTGGGATCAATAATTTTAGAATAATTGAAGAACACCGAGAGGTAGGAAGACCAGTAAAGTGTGCAGGAATTGTAGGAAGGCCGGTCTTTGAAGACAGCTTAATTCCTCTATCGAAAAGTTCTATATTGAATCAGATTGAGGGGACTTATTTTTTTTATAAAGGAGATAATTTTCGGATTAGAAGGCCTGGTGTGGCCTATGTAATCGACCGGGAGAAGTTTGATAAAGAATTAAGTCAGGGATTAGAGGTAGAGCCTGGTCGGAGATTGTTGGAGATAGTAGAAGAGGGGAATAGTGGGGGCAGATACAGACTTAAGACCAATCAAGGTGATATCTGGGCCGATGTGGTTATTGGGGCTGATGGACCTCTGTCCCGAGTGAGAAGGTTTATAGATTTTAAAAGGAGAGAGTGGAAAAAAGGAAAAAAGAGAATTAGTGAGAAGAAGAATAATAGTAATGGCAGCGATGACTTTAAGGAAATCAATTTTTATAAAGGGGTTCAGTACAGAATAAAATTAGAAGATAAGGTTGTTTCTAAGGAGATGACCCGGGTATATATGCGGAAAGGAATACCTTTTTTTGTGTGGATTATTCCTGAGGGAGATGGAATTATTCGATTAGGGGTAATTGCAGAAAATGGGAGCAGAGAGTTAGATCAACTGATTGAGGAAGAAGGCATAAGAGGCGAAATTATCGATAGATTAGCCGGAATTATTCCTCTGGGATTGAGCCAGAGTGTTTATAATAATGTGGCTGTAGTAGGAGATGCTGCTGGTCAGGTAAAGCCTTTGACCGGAGGCGGAATATATTATGGCTTGAAATCAGCAGAGATTTTAGTGGAGTGCATTAGAGAGGGTAAACTGGCTGAATATGATAGAAAATGGAAGAGGAAATTTGGGAAAGAGATAAAGTTTGGATTATGGGCCAGGAAAGTTTATGAGAAATTAAATAAATATGAATTAGAGAATATTTTCTCGTTGTTTAAAGAGAATGCAGAATTTATTGAGAAGGTGGCAAATTTTGAGAATCATTCTTTAGTATTTAAAGAGGCATTCAAGAATCCGAGGATATTTGTGAAAGCTGGGAAGATCTTGGGGAGGAATATAGGGAAGATATTATTTTAAGAGAAGCAAGAGAAGCAAGAGAAGGAGGGAGTAAATTGAAATCAATTATTCTTTGCGCAGGAAAGGGCACTCGCCTTAGACCGCTTACCCACACCAGTGCAAAACATTTAATTCCTATTGCCAACAAGCCGGTGTTATTTTATGGGATAGAGGCAATTAAAAATTGTGGAATAAAAGATATTGGCATAATAATCGGAGAGACGGGAGAGGATATAAAGAGTGAGCTTAGAGAGGGTAGTAAGTGGGGAGTGAATATTTCTTATATTGAACAGAAAGAAGCTTTGGGATTGGCTCACGCAGTATCGATAGCTCGGAATTTTTTAGGAGAAGAGAAGTTTTTAATGTATTTGGGAGATAATCTTTTAAAAAACGGGGTAGAGAGCTATGGGGATAAATTTATTCAAGGAAATTATAATGCCTTTGTGTTATTGACTGAAGTAGATAATCCGAAGCAATTCGGCGTTGCTGAGCTGGAAGAGGGGAGAGTCGTACGGGTAGTGGAAAAACCTAAAGAGCCAGTCAGTAATTTGGCCTTGATAGGAGTCTATTTTTTTGATAAAAATGTTCATCGGGCAATTGAGAATATAAAACCTTCTGCGCGGGGGGAATTAGAGATTACCGATGCGATTCAATGGATGATTGATAAGGGCTATAAAGTTGGTGCTGAGGTTATTAGTGGTTGGTGGAAAGATACAGGTAAGCCAGAAGATATATTGGAGGCTAATAGATTAATTTTAGAAGATATTGAAAGAGATATTGGTGAGGCGAAAGTGGATGAGGCCTCTCAGATTTTAGGAATGGTTAAGATAGGGAAAGGGTCAGAGATTATAAATTCTAAGATATTGGGTCCGGTAATAATTGGAGATAAGGTTAAGGTGACCGATTCCTATATCGGTCCTTTTACTTCCCTTTCTGACGGAGTAGAAATAGAAAAGAGTGAGATTGAATGTAGTGTAATTTTAGAGGAAACCAGGTTGGAGAATATAAAAGGACGAATGCAAAGGTGCTTAATTGGGAAGGGCGTGAGAATTTATCATTCTAAAGAATTGCCTCAAGTGTACGAATTCATCTTAGGCGACCACAGCAAAGTAGGCTTATTGTAAAAATGAAAAGTTAACCAAAGGTGCCAGGCACCTTTGGTTAACTTTTTTAGAAGGAAGTTCCTAAAGTGATGTAAATGTCATATCCTTTGGGGGCGGTTAGGGCTTTGGCTGCTCCCAATCTTAAGGTAAAGGGAGAATCTAGTTGCCAGTTTAGATCTGCTTTGATTTCGCCGCCCATGCCTATCTTAAAATCTTTCCAGTTAATATCATTAACCTTGTTTTCCCAGGCATTTCCAATATCGATAAAGAGGGTACCAGAAAGTCTTTCTAAGAAGAAAGAGAAAGGCCCAAGATTTACACTGTGTTCGATGTTGGCTATAGGAAAACGGTATTCCAAGCTGGTTAAGAGAAGGTTGTTGCCCTCAAGGAGAGCAGGCTTATATCCCCGTAGAGAGAAGCTTTCCACGTCAATATTACTAAGATTATCCGCAGAATAGTGACCTCCCAGTTTAAATTTTTCCCAATCTAAATTTTGGTCTATTATGTTAGGACTACTAAAACCAGCCACCAAACGAAGGGACAAGACCTGATGTAGAAAGGGGAGAGGGATAAATTTTCTGCCATCAAATATCAATTTGTCAAAAGTATAATCACCACCTAAGGCTTTATCGGCATGTTCATAGGTCAAGGAGAAGGAGTAGCCTTGCTCAGGACTGATAGAGAATCCATATTTTTCTGCATCGGAATAGTAGTAGCCTAATCTTAAGCTGGCGATGTTCACCGGGTCAGCATCTAAGGGAGTTGTTGTGTCGATAGAAGAAAATTTTTCGTATTGATAGCCGATAGAAAAGATTTGCATATAAGAGCGAGAATTCGTGGTGGTTGCAGTCTGTCCTTTAAAGGGGAAATAAATATTTACACCGGCCTTTCCTTCTTCCCACCAGGAGGTTTGGGAAGCTAAAACAGCATTACCAGACAGATAAAAATTAATAATGGGAAAGTGACGATAATTATAATAATTGAGGTAGTAATTTAGGTTATTATTGAGTATCCCATAAGTAAT
>DAOWEX010000019.1:0-5407 GCA_030638265.1 Atribacterota bacterium | reverse complement strand
AGGTAGTGCTGGCAGGAAATCCATAAAAAATATCTTCATTATTATCTAAAGTGATACTTATTCTTCCATACTCTGCTTGAGATGTATTTGCAACTTTTCCCCCTAAAGCTTGAGCTATAAGCTGAGCACCATAACAGATTCCTAATATAGGTATGCCTAATTCAAATATCTTTTTATCACATAAGGGAGCGTGATCCTCATATACGCTGGCTGGCCCCCCGGAGAGGATAATTCCTTTAGGTGGATTTTCCAACAATTTACTTAATTCAACATAATAAGGAACTATTTCTGAATAGACTTTTGCCTCTCTTACTCGCCTGGCAATTAATTGGGTATATTGTGAACCAAAATCTAAAATTGCAATCCATTTTTTCTTTTTTTCTTTTTTCAAATAAATCCCTCCTGTTTATTGCTTTTCTATTTCAATAAAATATTTTTAAATTTTAGTTTTACTGTATATTACATCGTTTTGGATTAAAAATTTAGAAGTATTTGTTTATTATATATTCCCGATTTACAGTATCAATTATAACATATCTTTAATTAGTAACCATAAAAAATTATTTTTTTATTTTTTTTAAAAAAAGAAGGACTTTTATATATTAATGTAGTATAAATAATTATATAATTATGAAAATATATTCAAATTTGTAATAATAATCAAAAATGGTGATGATAAATAAAAAACTTTTTCCCAATTAAATATAGTAATCTGTATGAAGGTAGGGGGAGAAGTCTTTTCTTTTAAAGAAAAGGAGCCGAAGGGGCAAGATGTGTAATGCATTTAAACTCTCAGGCAAAGGGACCCTTGCTGGACAGAACTCTGGAAAGTTTTTTAATAAACACCGAAGGGGCAATTTTCCATTGTCCATCAGTGGAAAAAATCTCTCAGGTAAAAAGACAGAGAAGGAAATATTTTTAGATATTCTTTTTCTGTCTTTTTTTATTTTAAAATAAATTAATAAAAAAATAAAAATCAGGAGGCACCCAAATGAAATCAGATCTACAGATTGCCCAGGAAGCAAAACTGAAACCTATCACTGAAATAGCAGAATCTATCGGAATAAGAGAAGATGAATTAGACCTCTACGGTAAATACACAGCCAAGGTCTCCCCCGATATCCTAAAGAGATTAAAAGACCGTCCTCAAGCCAAATACATTGTAATAACCGCCATCACCCCTACCCCTTTAGGTGAAGGCAAGACTGTAACTTCCATCGGATTAGGCCAAGGTTTAGCTAAAATAGGTAAAAAAGTAATAAATACTCTACGTGAACCCTCTATGGGACCGGTCTTCGGAATTAAAGGGGGAGCAGCCGGTGGGGGATACTCTCAAGTAGTTCCTATGGAAGACTTAAATCTTCACTTTACCGGAGATATCCATGCTGTCGGAGCAGCCAATAACCTGCTCTGTGCTATGTTAGATACTCATCTACAGAAAGGTAATAAATTAGGAATAGACATCCACAATATCAATATCAACCGGGTAGTAGATATCTCTGACCGAGCCCTCCGCCACATTGTTATCGGCTTAGGAGGTAAAGTCAATGGCATCCCCCGGGAAACTGGTTATGATATTACCGTGGCCTCAGAAGTAATGGCCATTCTCTCTCTGGCTACCAATATCTTCGACCTTAGAGAAAGATTAGGTCGAATGACTGTAGCCTATACCACTGATAACAAGCCAGTAACTGCCGAAGATTTAAAAGCCGCCGGAGCCATGACCGTTCTTTTAAAATATGCCTTAAAACCTAACCTCATTCAGACTTTAGAACATGGTCCCTGTCTTATGCACTGTGGTCCCTTTGCCAATATCGCCCATGGGAACAATTCAGTACTTGCTGATTTGATAGCCTGTAAGTTAGCTGATTATGTAGTAACTGAATCTGGCTTCGGAGCCGATATGGGTTTTGAGAAGATGTGTAATATAAAATGCCGAACCAGTGGCCTTAAAGTAGATTCAGCAGTAGTAGTTTGTACCATACGAGCCTTAAAGATGCACGGTGGTGCCATAAAAGTAGTTGCCGGAAAACCATTGGATCAAGAAACGCTAGCCCGGGAAAATTTAGAGGCAGTAGCTAAAGGATGTGAGAACTTAGAAAAACACATAGAAAACGTTCTTTTACACGGAGTACCTCCAATAGTAGTTATCAATCGCTTCCCCACCGATACTCCAGCAGAGATTGAACTAATTAAGAAAAAAGCCCTAAATGCCGGAGCAATTGCTGCTGTTACCCATGAAGTCTGGGCCAAAGGAGGAGAAGGAGGAATAGAATTAGCAGAAGCAGTAGTAGAGGCTACCAAAAAACCTAATCATTTCCACTTCCTCTATCCCCTAGATTTATCCATCAAAGAAAAGATTGAGACTATTGCCACTAAGGTCTATGGAGCTGATGGGGTTGACTATCTGCCCTTAGCTAAAAAGAAGGTTAAACTCTATACCGATATAGGGTTTGATAAACTGCCTATGTGTATGGCTAAAACCCATCTCTCTTTATCTCACGAACCTTCTGTAAAGGGTAGACCTCGTAATTTCCGTATACCCATCAGGGATGTTAGGGCCTCCGTTGGAGCAGGTTTTCTCTATCCTCTCCTGGGAACAATGATGACTATGCCCGGATTACCATCGATTCCTGCTTCCACTAAAGTAGATATTGATGAAGAAGGGAAGACTGTGGGATTATTTTAGATTAGTCGTTAGTGAATAGTGAATAGTCGTTAGTAAGACAGGCGTCTCGCCTGTCTATTACAGGTCGTAAGCAATCACTATTTAGCTAAAAACTTAAAGCGAAAAAACTATAATTCAAAATTTAAGAAAAATTATTAAATATTAAAATGAATGGAGGAGGATGTTAAAATGACCAATAAAGTAATTGAAAATTTATATTATGCTAAAAGTGATGAATGGTTAAAGATAGAAAATAATGTAGGAACCGTAGGAATTTCCGATTATGCCCAGGATCAACTGGGTGATATTGTTTACTTAGAAAAAATTGAAAAAGGTAAAAGGGTAAAACAGGGCGAAATGATTACCACTATTGAATCAGTAAAAGCAGTATCTGATGTAAATGCTCCCATTACAGGCGAAGTAATCGAGGTAAACCTAAAAGTTATTGAAGATGCTTCTATTATCAATAAAGAACCATATGGCGAAGGTTGGATTGCAAAAATTAAAATGGATAATAAAGATGAATTAAAAAATCTTATGAATGCTAAAGAATATTCTGAATATAGAAAAGAATAGAGGTGTAAAAAATATGAGATATATCCCCACTACTGAAGACCAAAAAAAGGAAATGTTAAAAGAGATTGGGGTGTCTTCTTTTGAAGATTTAATTGAAAGTGTTCCTCAAAGTATTCGTGTAAAAGGTAAATTAAATATTCCAGAAGCAGTACCAGAAAGCGAATTAGAAGAGAAAATATACCATATTGCTCAGAAAAATTCCAACTTCTTCTTGATGAAACCTCTGGTAGGGGCAGGTGCTTATCGACACTATATTCCTGAGGCAGAAAAATTTCTCCTGCAAAGAGAAGAATTCTGGACCTGTTATACTCCCTATCAACCTGAATTGAGTCAAGGTACTCTCCAATCCATATTTGAATATCAGACCTATATTTCCCGGCTTACTAAGATGGAAGTGGTAATACCTTCAATCTATGATGGTGCCTCAGCAACTGCAGAAGCAGCATTAATGTCTTTAAGATTAACTCATAAAAACAAAATTATTGTATCAACACTACTTCACCCTCATTACAGAGAAACACTTAAAACATATTTAACTCCTCACGAAACAGAAATTATTGATTTGCCTTATAAAAACGGTTTAGTTGATATCAAGAAATTAAAGACCTTAATAGATGAAAATGTGGCTTCGATAATTATTCAAAGTCCTAATTTCTTTGGTGGAATAGAAAAAATGGCAGAAATTTCTGAATTGGTTCATTCTAAAAGTACCCTACTAATCAATGTAATTGTTGAAAGTATGTCTTTAGGAATATTGAAAGCACCTGGTGAAATAGATGCAGATATTGTTACTGGAAACGCCCAATCATTTGGGATGGATTTGAATTATGGCGGTCCTTATAATGCCTATTTAGCGACAAAAAAACAATATATTAGACAGATTCCGGGGAGAATTGTAGGAGAAACGGTAGATGTAGATGGGAAGAGATCTTTCGTAATGACTTTGCGGGCTCGGGAACAAGATATCAGAAGAGAAAGAGCAACTTCTAATATCTGCACTAACCACAATCTAAATGTTCTTGCTGCTAATATTTTCCTTTCTTTAATGGGCACTGAAGGTCTTTATCAAATTTCTCTTCTTAATACTAAATCTGCTCATTGCTTAGAGAATTTATTATTACAAACCGGGAAATTTGAAAGAGTATTTAATTATCCTTTCTATAACGAGTTTTTATTGAAGAGCAAAGATGATATCTCTACTATAAGTAAAAAACTTTTGGAAAATAACTTTGTTCCCCCTCTCAAGATTTGCGAATTTTATCAAGAGGAAAATTTAAATAATGTTTTACTCTTTGCTGTTACCGAAGTATTGAGTAGGGATAATTTAAACTTAGTAGTAAAAATTCTTTCGGAATAAGGAGAGATAAATATGAAATTAATATTTGAAAAAAGTATAAAAGGTAGAGATGGTTATTCACTACCTCAAGATTTATTTAATGAGATAAATATTAAAGATTGCCTGCCTGAATACGCAATCAGTAAAGATAAAAAATTACTTAGTGAGGTCTCTGAAGTAGATGTTATTCGGCACTTTACCAAACTTTCTAAATTAAATTACGGTCTTGATGATGGCTTCTATCCATTAGGTTCATGTACGATGAAATATAACCCTAAAATTAATGAAAAATTAGCCTCATTGAGTAATTTTATCTATGCTCATCCCTTCGCTCCCGAAGAGACTGTACAAGGTTGTTTAGAGATTGTCTATGATTTAAATAAATTACTTTGTGAGATAACCGGTATGGATGAATATACTATGGCTCCTGCGGCGGGAGCACACGGTGAACTTACTGGAATTCTCATTATAAGAAAATATTTTGTCGATCACGGAGACATCCGACATAAGATGCTGATTCCCGATTCCGCTCATGGCACTAATCCTGCTTCAGCCGCTATGGGTGGGTTTCAAGTAGTAGAAGTAAAATCAAATGAAAAGGGAACAGTAGACCTTGGAGAATTAGCAAAACTGATGGACAAAGATACAATAGGATTAATGTTAACCAATCCTAATACCGTAGGATTATTCGATGAAGGAATAGAAGAAATTAAAAATATTGTCCACGGTAAAGGTGGTCTGCTTTATTATGATGGAGCTAATCTTAACGCCTCTTTGGGAATCATCAGGCCCGGAGATGCCGGGTTCGATGTAGTTCATCTTAATCT
>DAOWEX010000063.1:0-5274 GCA_030638265.1 Atribacterota bacterium | reverse complement strand
GATAAAAATCCTATCTGCCTTCTTACTTTATTTGCTTCCTTAACCACATCAAATCCATTTACCATTACTTTCCCCTTAGTAGGAAGTATCATGGTAGCTAAAATGCGTAAAGTAGTAGTCTTGCCTGCTCCATTGGGACCTAACAAGCCAAAGATCTGTCCTTTGCGGCAATTAAACTCCAGGTTGTTTACCGCAACTACTTTACCTCTTTTTTTATCATTGAATATTTTGGTCAATCCTTCTACCTGTATCATTTTGACATTTATATCCTTTCTTACTTATTTACCATCTTATCTAAAGCATTAATAATCTCTTCTCTTACTTCTTTATCCTCTTCTCTCTTTAAAGCTTCTTCCAAACCCTTCTTTGCCTTCTTTCCTCCAATTTTACCCAGGGCCCAGGCGGTATGACCTCTCACCATCGAATTGGCATCCTCCTCCAAGGTTTTAACTAAAGAAGGGATAGCCCTGGAATCACCAATATTTCCCAACGCCAGAGCAGCATTCCTTTTAATTGCTTCTCTTGGCCTCATAGCAATCTGATTGTAGCTAAAATAATTTTGAAATTCCTCTTCGGTAATTCGCAGTAAAGGTATTAACGGTATCCTTGAACCGATAAATCCATATTCAGGTCTATATTTTTTAGGTTTTACTTTATGATTCTGAGGACAGACCTCCTGACAGGTGGTACAACCATATAATCTATTTCCCCAGACTTCCCGAAAAGCTAAAGGCACTTTCATCGGCCTTTCGGAAATATATTGCAGGCACCTAGTGCGGTCAATTGTATAAGGGGAAACAATAGCCTTAGTCGGGCATAAATCCATACATATTTTGCAATCACCACAGCTTTGGGGAAGCGGAGCATCTGTTTCTAATTCTAATTCAGTTATAATTTCTCCTAAAACTACCCAGGAACCATATCCTTCAGTAATAATTATACAGTGCTTTCCATACCAGCCGATTCCAGCCCGCTGAGCAATCGGCTTTTCTGCTAAAGATACATAATTAGATTTATTTTTAGATTTATATTTAAAATCAGTCTCTTGATTTATGAAATCAACTATCTTTTTTAGCTTTAATTTTACATCATAATAAAAATTACCAACATCATATTTAGCAATTTCCCCCAGGAGTTGATCTTTATCCTGAATATCTTCCGTTTCTTCTATCAAATAACATTGCGCAACACTAATGATAGACCTTACCTTTTTTAAAATACTCTTAGGGTTACATCTTTTTTTAATTTTATCCAAATTTAAATAGACGGGGGCAGAACCATCAGAGGTAACATCATCAGGAATAAATCCTTTTTCTATGCTTTTTCTAATCTGTCTTTCTGTCTCTGGGAAACTCTCGGCATTGGTAATTCTAATTACATCCAGGCCAATCTCTTTTCCTAACTCTTTTATTTTGATAGCTAATGACATAAAAGACCTGACCCCACTAATTTTTAATCTTTTTTCTTAAAAGCCTGAATCATAATCATTATACCAACAACAATTAAAATTACAGGCCATAAACTACCCCAGGCCACCCAAGGGAAGAGACTATTTAATAAAAAGATTACACCTATAACTATTACAATTATGCCCCCTAAAATCCTTCTATTTTTTTCGGACTTATGGTGAGGCTCTTTTGATTCAAAATGCTCTTTAACTTCTTCGAAGACATCCTCGGCACCTTTTTTAATCTTTTCTTTTAATTTTTCTCTTTTTTCAAAATTCTCATCAGAAGTTTGTTTTGGATTCTTAGGGATTACAATCCAGGCAATAATATAGGCAATAACTCCTGCACCACCTAAAAGGACAACCAATACTGCTAATAGTCTTACCAGAGTAGAGTCAACATCAAAATATTCAGCAATCCCTCCACATACACCGGCAATCATATAATCCTTCCTTGACCTATAAAGTTTTTTCTTCATAACCAAATTCACTCCTTTTAATTTAGTCGTTAGTGAATAGTGAATAGTCGTTAGTATTTAGTTAACTGGTTTGTTGGTTAATTAGTTTAATATTGATCCTTCAATATACTCATTCCTCAACTAGCTAACCAGGTAACCAACTAACCACCTAACTAAATGTATACGCTCTACGCTAAACGCTAAACGCTATTTTTTAAAGTTTGTATCCAATCTTTCTTAAAAATTCTTTCCTCTCTTTAACATCCTTATCTGTCTCCACTCCTTTGGGGGAAAATCCATCAACCACTCCTAATGCTCCTCTTCCCAAATCAGTTTCGGCAATTACAACCTCAACTTCATTGGCAGTTGCACAGAATATGGAACAGATTTCAGGACAATTTTTTATATCGTTTAATACATTTATTGGAAAGGCATCTTTTAAAATAATGACAAAAACATGTCCTGCTCCAATAGCTTTTACATTTTTTATAGCTAAGGCTTTTAACTCCGGATCATTTCCTTCTGCCCTTACTAAGCAAGGACCAGAAGCCTCATTAAAAGCCAGACCAAATTTTACTCCCGGCATTGTACCAATCATCACCTCGTAAAGATCTTCGGCAGTTTTAATAAAATGAGTCTGACCAATAATAATGTTTGCCTCCTCAGGAAATTCCATTTTTACTGTCTTTAACTCCATTTATATTACCTCCTTAAGATATTCTTCACCAAGACCTTTTTTACCTTCTACTTTTTTAAAGATATAAAAATAAATTTTTTCTTCTCATTTATTATCTTATCTTTTTTATTATGATATAATTATTTATATTTTACCATAGTTTATATAAAAAATTTAGTATTAAACTCAACTTGGGGAGTCTTTTAATGAATTTTTGGACTAAAATCCGTCAATCATTATTTATCGAACAAAATGTTTCCGTATTATCTTTAACAGTTCTGCTTGTCCTAATTGCTTTTTTCACCTGGTACCCCATTCTTCCGATTTATCTTCGAGAATTAGGAGCAAACGATTTTCAAGTAGGATTTTCTTATACCTTACTTGCTCTCTCCTATACTCTGATGCAATTTTTAGGAGGGATACTCTCTGACCGTTTCGGACGCAAATTGTTAATAATTATTCCGAGTTTTGCTTTTCCACTATTATATATTTTAGCTGGTAATTCTTCTCATTGGACCACTTTAATAATTTTCCTTATCATCGCTAACAGCTTAAGTGCTCTTCAACTACCCTCTTTTTATTCGATGCTTGCAGAATCTGTGCCTAATACAAAAAGGGGGATGGCTTTTAGTGAATTTGAACTTTTTGCAATTTTAGGAATTACTTTGGGCCCTGCATTAGGGGCAATATTGATCCCTCGGATTGAAATCAAATACTTATTTTACTTTACTTCTTTCATTACTATTTTATGTGCTCTCGCTAGATTAATATGGTTAAAAGAAACTCATCACCATCGTATAAAAATTAATAAATTTGATTCTTTTAAAAAATTATTTAATAAAAAGATGATGCTTATTATTTTAGCCCTTTCTTCCCTATTTCTTTTATTAAATCTTACTACTCATGGACCCTTTATATCTTTATATGCCAATGAAGTAATGAATTTGGATAAATCTAAAATCAATTTACTTTTTGCGTTGGGGGGATTCGCTGCAGTTGTTTATAGTCTCTGGGGAGGAAAAATTATTGATAAATGGGGAAGTAAAAAGCTGTTATTATATAGTGCGCCGGGTCTGGGAATATTTTTAATCTTTTGGAGCTTAAGTTCTCCCTTATGGCCAGCCATTATTCTATTTGCAATATTATACATTTTTTCCCAGAGTTGTCATATTGCTTATGGTTCATTTCTGGCTGATATAACTCATCAACAATCAAGAGGATTAGTTATCGGTTTTATCGGCACCTGTACCGGTTTAATCGGATCTATTGGACCTTCTCTGGGGGGATATTTAAAGTTCCAGTTTGGTCCCTCATCACCCTTCTGGGCTGGATTAATATTTGCCTTAATAACTTCTCTCTTACTTATAAAAATAAAAGAATAAGAAAATTATTCTCAACTAAAAGACTGTCTTAAAATTGGTTTATAGACTAGAATAGTGATAAAATATATCAGATAAAGGAGATAAAGATGCAAAAAATAAATAAAAAAGAAGTAAAAAAATACAAGGCAGTATTTTTCGATTTTGGAGGAACTTTAATGGATGCAGAAAGTGATACCGTAGCCCATCTAAATATGATGAAAGACATTATTCAAAAATACAACCTCTCTGCCTGCCCAGAAGATATGGTAACTAAATATAATTCTTTTTTATTTACCAAAGATATGACTCTACTGGATAATGACCCAGAAGAAAAATTCTTTACTCCTCTTCGCGAATCTACTAAGAGAGCTTTTAGGGGAATACTTTCAGAATATAATATTAATCCCTCGATTGAAGATTTTCGCTGGTTTAAAGAAACATATTTTGGAAACCATAAAAAATATATAAAATTATTTCCCGAGACTTTAGAAATTCTTCAGAAAATAAAAAATACCAGCCTTCATTTAGGAATTATAAGTGATATTGATGACGATTATCAGGATTTTCAATTTAAGATCTTCGGAATTACCGAGACCTTTGATTCTATTACCACCTCAGAAGAAGTGCAATCCTATAAGCCGGAAGCAAAAATCTTTCAAATAGCCCTAAATAAAGCTAATTGCCGGGGAGACGAGTCCATTATTATCGGAGATTCTTATAAAAAAGATATTGTAGGTGGAAAAAACATGGGGATGACTACTATCTGGATAAATAAATTTCAGATAGAAGATATAGATACAGAAAAAGCAGATTTTATAGTCACCCATTTAAAAGAAGTATCGCCTATTCTCAATAAACTTATTAAATAACTTCTACTCTATTTCTGCCCTTTCTTTTGGCTTGATAAAGGGCTTGATCAACTTTATATATTAAACCTTGCGGAGTGACGGACTCCTGAAAACAGGAGGTCACTCCTAAACTCAGGGTTACTTTCTCATTAGGATGGCTCTTTTTATTTATAAAGTTATAATCCTCGACTTTAATCCTTATTCGTTCGGCTATTTTATGGGCTTCTTTCTTATTGGCTTCAGGTAAAATAATAATAAATTCCTCTCCCCCGAATCTTGCTGCTATATCTACTTCCCGAATATTAGATCGTAAAATGTCTGCTATATTTTGCAAAACTTTATTACCTGCTAAATGGCCATAGTTATCGTTAAACTCTTTAAAGTAATCTATATCAGCCATAATTAAAGCTAAAAGATGTTTAAATCTTTGAGCTCTTTTTACTTCTTCTTCTAATCGATTTTTGATATATCTAAAATTATAAAG
>DAOWEX010000049.1:0-9361 GCA_030638265.1 Atribacterota bacterium | reverse complement strand
ATAACACTCAGAAAGCATTAAATAATTCAATTAGAAAACAATGTTATACTTACAAACAGGCTATTAATAATTTAGATTTAAGCCAGCACAACCTGATTCAGGCTCAGGAAAATAATGGTATTGTAATCGATCAGGTAAAGGCAGGTCTTAAAACCAAGAATGATCTTTTGTCAGCAGAAATCAGTTTATTACAAGCAGAGCATAATTTAAAGTCAACTATCCTCAATTGTTATATGGCTAAATTAACCATGCAGAAATTGATAGGGCAGAAGATTGAAGAAGGAGAGATTAAATGAAGCAAATCAGAAAAAATAATTCGTTTTTTATTTTAGTTTTAATAATAGCTATAACTTTTATTTTTATAGGATTAAATATTAATGTTCAAGCTGAAGAAGAAATATCTTTAGAAGAAGCTCTTAGTTGGGGGGTAGAACACAATTCTTCAATTAAAGAAATAAAAAATAATATTGAGACTATAGAAAGAAGCTTAGCTTTAATTAATACTGAATACGGCTTTAAAACAAATATTAGCGCTAACCCGATTATTGCTGCTGGCTCCGATGGTATTGATGGTGGAGATAATAATCCCGGAAGTAGCAATAGCCCTAAAATCACTTTAAAAACTACAAAATTATTTCCTAAAGGATTAATCCTTCAATCGGAAATTTCTTTAAAAGAAGAAGATTGGTTTGATCTGGAAAAGCTTTCGGAAGGACCCGATGGTACTTTTAGTGCAGTTAAAAACCTCTATCCTATACTTCTCATCGAATCAGAACAAAAAAAATATTTAGCTTCTAATAATTTGCTTAAAGCCAGGGAAAATCTAATATGGCAGCAAGAAAACAAAAAAATTGAATTTTTAGAATCTTATTTGAATCTTTTACGTCTACAGGAAAGATTATCTTTGGCTAAAACCAATTTTCAGTATGCTAAAGGCGATTTGAAAATAATCTTAAAGAAAATTGAGATTGGAGAAGCAGGAGAAAGACAGGAAATAGAAGCAAAGATTGTTTTGAAAAAAGCGGAAATAAATTTTTTACAAGCTCAAAATACTTTTCTTCAACAAAAGAACAGATGGTACTTGAATCTAAATTTACCAGCAGGAGTCGAAGTATCTTTTGAGGAAGACCTTCCTTTTTTAAAAGAGATTATAAAATGGGCTGAGTCTTTAGAATTTAATTTAAAAGAAGAAAAATTAATGGAGTTAGCAGTAGATAACTACTATAAAATTAAAAACATTCTCCTGGATCAGGATAGCTCTCAAAAAGAAGTAGAATGGAATTCGGCTAAAAATAAACCCCGGGTTGATTTGTTTGGTGCTTATAGCAGCAAGGATAATAGTTGGGGAATAGGAATTGAATTAAGTTATGATATCTCCGACGGAGGGAAACAAAAAATAGAAGACGAAGGATATAAAGCGAAATTAGAGAATTTAAAAGAAGATCATTTACAGATAGTCTCTGAGTTGAAATTAGAATTATATGATCTAATCAATCAACAAGAAATAAATAATTTAAACTTAGAAGAAAAATTAATGTCCTGGGAAAAAGCTAAATTAGAAGAGGAATCTTATCAAATACAACTTCAACAGGGCTTAATTAGTGATAGTGAATTTCAGTACAAGATGCTTGGTTGGCAGGAATCGGAAATAAATCTTAAATCTGCCAGAGATGAGACTTTAATAAATAAATTGCGCATAGCTCATTTTTTAGGATTCAGAAAATAGTGGTTAAGGAGTGAAGAGAGAGATGAAAAAGAAATGGTTAATTGTTGGAGTAATTATTATTGCAGTTGCTTCTATTTTTATTTGGAATAGATTTTTAAAGGTAAGCGATGAAGGTTTAACTAATCGAAATATTGATATGGATATTGATATTATTCCCGGACTGGTTATGACCGTAGAAAGAGGAGATCTTAGAAAGACGGTTTCTACCAGTGGTTACCTGCAGCCAGCTGATGAAAAAGTGCTCACTTTTAATTTGAATGGTGAAATTGAAGAAATTTTAATTACTGAGGGCAACCGCGTTTCTGAGGGAGAAGAATTGATGCGATTGGGGAAGAACCAACAAGAATTAAATTATTTGAAAGCAAAAAATGCGTATGAATTAATTAAGATTAATGGTTCAGAGAGTGAAATAAAAGAACAAGAGTTAAATTTAAAGATTACGGAAAAAAATTTGAAAGATACCACTCTTAGAGCCCCATTTGCCGGTTTAATTACCGATGTTTCTGTTAAACCGGGTGATTATATTAATTCAGGAAGAGAAGTAGCTTATATAATTGATGACAGCAGCTATGAAATAGAAGTTTCGATTAATGAAATTGATAGTTTGGAAGTAAGGGTGGGGCAGGAGGTAATTATTACTCTGGATGCCTTCCCCGGGAGAGAATTTTCAGGAAGAGTAAGAGAAATTCATAATTATACTAAAAATGTTAATGGAGTAGTTACTCTTCCGATTATAGTGCAGTTGGATCAGGTGGATAAACAGTTTAAGCCTGGGTTTTCGGCTTTATTGGAAATTATCGTAGGTAAAGCAGAAGGTAAAATGTTGATTCCCATTACGGCAACCCTCGATAGAGGGGGACGACAAATGGTAGTTCAAGTAATTGATAATAAACCAAAATTAACCCCCGTAAAAACTGGAATCAGTGATGGAGTTTATACGGTAATAGAAGACGGATTAGCTGAAGGTGACCAGATATTAATTAATGTATATGAGTTTGCTGGTATAAGCCCTGAAGCTGATTTTATGAAAGCTATTCGACATCCCGAAGGTGGTGGTATGCCTCCCGGAATGGGTGTTATAAGACAAGGTACAAAGCAAAAGTAAAAAACCCATAAAGGTGATCTTAAATGTTGGAGTTAAAAAAAATAACCAGAATATATAGGATGGGTAAGGTAGCAGTTAAGGCTCTAAGGGGAATTTCCTTTCAAGTCCGTATGGGGGAATTTATAGCTATTATTGGTCCTTCTGGTTCTGGTAAGTCTACCCTGATGCACATTATAGGTTGTCTTGATCATCCTACAGAGGGTAGTTTTATAATGGAAGGAGAAGATGTAAGTAAGGTAAATGATAATAGACTGGCTGAAATTCGTAACAAAAGGGTTGGTTTTGTTTTTCAGCAGTATAATCTCTTAAGCCGAACTAATATTTTGCATAATGTAGAGGTTCCCTTAATCTATGCCAGAGTAAAAGCGAAAGTGAGAAAGAAATTAGCCAGACAAGTACTGGAAGATTTAGGTTTGGGGGACAGATTAAATCATAGACCTAATGAAATATCGGGTGGAGAGATGCAAAGGGTAACTATTGCTCGGGCTTTAGTAAATAATCCTTTAATTATTTTAGCTGATGAGCCGACTGGAAATCTGGATACCAAGACTGGAGAAGAGATTATGAAAATCTTTGATAGATTGCACCAACAGGGACATACTATTATTATGGTAACTCATGAAGCAGAAGTTGCCAGACATGCTCGAAGGATTATTTATTTACGTGATGGCTTAATTGAAAAGGATGAGATGATAAGATGATTTTTGAAACCTTGAGAATTGCTATTAATAGTTTAAGAGCCAATAAATTACGTACCTTTCTTTCTATGTTGGGTATAATCATTGGTGTAGGAGCAGTAATTGCTATTGTCTCTATTGGTTCAGGAGCTCGAGAACAGATAACTGCTCAAATTTCTGATTTGGGTTCTAATGTCATAAATATTTTACCAGGTACCAGTAAGGGATGGGGAGGTAAAGTTAGTGCAAGTTCGGTGGATGTTTTTACTCTGGATTTAGTTGATTATATTGGAAAAGTAAGCCCCTCGGTAAGAAAGGTAGTACCTGTTACTCAGGGTTCAGGTTTATTAATAAAAGAAAGTATTAATATTCAGGCTAACATTATTGGCACAAATGCTGACTATCAAGAGGTAACCAATTATAATCTGGCTCTGGGACAATTTATAAATTCTGATGATCTTGATGCTACTCGAAATGTTGTAGTATTAGGTTCGGGGTTAGCTGAAGATCTCTTTGGGAATAATAATCCTTTGGGAGAGAAGATTAAATTACACTACCAGAAAAGAGATTATCTTTTTACAGTAATCGGACTGATGGAAGAAAAAGGGGGAGGATTAACTGGCAACCTGGATAATCAGGCTTATATACCCATTACTACTTATATGAAAAAATTATCTAATTCCCGTTTTGTTTCCTATTATATAGCTCAGGCAAAATCCAGTCAGGAATCCTCAGCAGCAGTTGGAGAAATAGAATATTTTTTAGTTAAATATCTGGAAGATGAGGAAAAAGAGAAGTTTAGTTTAATAAGTCAGGACCAGATTTTAGATACTATTAGTTCGGTTACTGCCGCTTTAAGTTTGATGTTGGGGGGGATTGCTGCCATATCCCTGTTGGTAGGAGGGATAGGGATTATGAATATTATGTTAGTCTCAGTAACCGAAAGAACCAGAGAAATAGGAATTCGCAAAGCCTTAGGGGCAAAGAGAAAGAATATCATGAGCCAATTCCTTATTGAAGCTTTAAGTTTAAGTGGGCTTGGGGGAATGATTGGTATTTTGTTTGGTTGGTTAGGTGCCTATTTTATTGCTCAGGCAGGGAAATGGCCTCTGGTAGTCACTATCCCCTCTGTTTTATTAGCCTTTGGTTTTGCAATGGCTATTGGTCTCTTCTTCGGTCTCTATCCCGCTATGAAAGCTGCTAAAATGGATCCGGTTGAAGCCCTAAGATACGAATAAAATATTTTAAATAAAAAAAGGATTTTAAAAGTATTCTATCGAATATAAAAAACAATATAAAAAAATGTGACTGTGGATTCTTTGCATCAACTTAACAGTAATTAAGAGGGTGGTTAAAATAAAAGCAAAATTAGTGACGGGTTTTACTTTATTGGTCATTATACTATTTTCTTTTGCTACTTTTATTACATATGCCGATAGGAGTTTTGAAATAACAGATTATCAAGCCCAGGTAAAAATATTAGAAAATGGCGATATTTTGGTGAATGAAATTTTTGAGTACAATTTTGATGGAGATTTTAATGGGATAATAAGGACTATAGGAATTAAAGGTTCGGATGGGCTGCAGTACTTCAAAGCTTCTGGATATTTCCCTGAAGACAAAGAATTAGATTATACTAAAAGCCTTAAAGGAGATATGGTAACTTATAAAATATATGATAAATCCAGCAATGAGAGAAAGTTATTTTTACTCGAATACCAATTAAAGAATGTCGTAACTTTGTATAATGACACTGCAGAGTTTTACTGGAAGTTTTTCGATGAATCCAATACTTCACCAATTCGACATGTCAAGATAGAAGTGGAACTTCCGGGAGAAGTATCTAAAGAGGAATTGAAAGTATTTGGACATGGCCCTCTGGATGGAGAAGTATCTATCCAGGAGGACGGTAAAATAGTATATGAAGTTTATAGATTATCTTCGAGAGAAATGGTAGAAGCAAGAATATTATTTCCTACAAGTCTGGTTCCTAATAGCAGCAAAATAATTAATGAGAATAAATTTGCAGAAATAATGAAAGAGGAATTAGGATGGGCTAAAAAAGCGGACCGAGAGAGAAGTTTTAATATAATAGGTCTCTTATTGATTCCTCTGGTAGTGTTATTTAATATATTCTTGGGTATTCGACTTTATTATAAATATGATAAGGAACTTAAGCCCGAAGTTGAAATGGATTATTATCGAGAATTACCCCAGGATATTACTCCAGCTGTTTTAAGTAAATTAATGAGTATCCAGGGGGTTGGCAACAAAGATATTATGGCAACCTTGATGGATTTAGTGTGCAAGAAATATTTAAAAATTGAAGCGATTCAAACTGGGAGAAAGAAAGATTATAAATTTATATTAATTGAGAGCGATATCAGTAATTTAAAAAAACACGAATCATATTTAATCCATTGGCTTTTTTATTCTGTTGGTAATGGTGAGAGTGTAACTTTAAAAGAAATAAAAACCTATGCTAAAGCGTCCAGGACCCAGAGCAATTTTGTTCATAATTATAATAGCTGGGTGAAAAAAGTGAGCCAAGAATTTAAAAAATTCAGTTATTTTGGTCAATCAAAGGAAGGATTAAAGACCTCAGTCAAAGTGATTTTAATAGAATTTGCAGTAATATTTTTATTACTTGCC
Source organism: Atribacterota bacterium (assembly GCA_030638265.1). Lineage (GTDB taxonomy): Bacteria > Atribacterota > Phoenicimicrobiia > Phoenicimicrobiales > Phoenicimicrobiaceae > JAUWHZ01. The sequence goes on along the minus strand of DAOWEX010000049.1, from coordinate 3,201 downwards.
CTGGGAGCCCTGTTAAAAGTCCAGTGGTTTATTTTTATTCCATTATTATTTGCTACCGGATTTACTGGTTTTGGGGTAATAGTATATGGGGCTTTAATTAGGAAAAAGACTCAACTTGGAATTAACGAATACACCAAATGGAGGGCATTTAAAAGATTTTTGTTACATTTTAGTAATATGAAGGATTATGAAATCCCCTCCATAGCAGTTTGGGAGCATTATTTGGTTTATGCTATCTCTTTAGGAGTAGCAGAAAAAGTAATCTCAAAATTAAAACTTATTTTAAGTGATCAGAAAATGTCTTTAAGAAATTCTACCTATCTGTACTGTATGACCGATAGAAGCGGGAGATTAAATAACAGCATGTTTAGATCTTTTGATAGAGTGTTCAGTTCTGCTTTTGCCAGTGCAGGGTCTTCAACCGGTTCTGGCGGTGGCTTCTCCTCCGGAGGCGGAGGAGGCGGTGGCGGTGGAGCCGGCGCTTTTTAAATAATTTATTGAAAGGAGTATTTTTATGAATATGGGAATAATTATTATCATTCTAATCGTAATGTGGGGAGTTTTAACTTATAACAAATTTATAATATTAAGGGGGAGGGTAGATAATTCCTGGGCGCAGATCGATGTCCAGTTAAAAAGAAGATTTAATCTAATCCCCAACCTGGTAAATTCTGTTAAGGGATATGCTAAACATGAGAAAAAAACATTAGAAGAGGTAACGACATCCAGAACTAAATATTTATCAGCAAAAACACCAGAAGAAAAGTTAGGAGCAAATTCAGAATTAACCGGTGCCTTGAGTAGGTTATTTGCAGTTGCTGAAAATTATCCAGATTTAAAGGCGAGTACTAATTTCTTAGATTTACAAAAACAACTTAAAGATACTGAAGACAAGATAGGTTTTTCAAGACAGTTTTATAATGATACTGCTATGAAATATAATATCAACATAATTAAAATACCTGCTTCTATAATTGCCAATCTATTCGGCTTTACAAGCAGGCCTTATTATAAAACAGAGGGAGAAGAAAGGGAGAATGTGGAAGTAAAGTTTTAATAACAACCGTCCCTGATACATCCTGATTCACTAAGTTATGGAAGACATATATGAATTAATCAAAAAAAATAGACAAATAAAGAAATTTTGTATGTATGGGTTTTTAAAAAATCTACGTTTTTTTGAACCCTACCTGTATATTTATCTAATACAGGTCGTACGCCTTAATCTGTTTCAGATCGGGATTTTATTTTCTATAAGGGAGATTGTTACTTATATCTTTGAGGTGCCTTCAGGTATATTTGCCGACCAATATGGGAAAAAGAACGAGCTGATGATCTGTTTTATCTTTTACATCATTTCTTTCTTCTTCCTTTTTCTCGGAAGTAGTTATATGATTGTAGTTATAGCTATGATCTTCTTTGGCCTGGGAGAGGCATTTAGATCAGGGACTCATAAGGCAATGATTTATTCTTATTTAGAACAGCAAGGTTGGTTTGACCATAGGACTTTTGTCTATGGTCGCACCCGTTCTTTTTCCTTAATTGGTTCTTCCCTATCAGCCTTCACCGCAATTTTTTTAATTATTAAATTGCTCAGGATGCAATCGATTTTTTTATTCAGTATCATCCCCTATATCCTAGATTTTCTCTTAATCTGGTCCTATCCCAATAGTTTGAACGAACCGGTAGAAACCACTGTTAGTATTAAAAAATTTTTTACTTATAGTATCAAGCAATTAAAAAATATTTTTACCAATAAGCCTCTTAGAAAAGTAGTGGTAAGTTCATCACTTTTTGATGGAATTTTTAAAACCTTAAAAGACTACATTCAACCAATTTTAAGGGACCTGATTTTAGTTTCAGGAATTTATATGGTGGCTACGCTGGAAGCAGCTACTCAGTTAAAAATTATTTTAGGGCTTATTTATGGCGTAATGTATATTTTTAGTTCAATGGTTTCCAGAAATATTTACAGATTAAATATAAAATTTAGTTCTAGCAAGCTGATGGATATTAGTTTTGACATTTTGGGCCTGGTATTTTTTATAATGTTTTTTGCTATCAAGACCAAAATTATGTTAATAATTATCTTGCTTTATTTTTCCCTTTATCTTTTAAAAGATGGGAGGCGGCCACTGGCAGTTGATGTTTTTGGTGATTATATGAGAAGAGATGAACGGGCCACAGTGATGTCGATCGAAAGTCAAGTCCGTTCATTTTTTATGATAGTTTTAGCCCCTTCATTTGGGTATATTGCTGATAGATTCAGTATTGCTACCTTATTCTTTGTAATAGGACTATCGATATTAGTATTAAATAGATTTCTAAGAGTGGAGGTAAGAGAAAACAAGAAGTATGAATCTGTTGCATAAGCCTTTATTAATGACCCTTAACGAGAAGCTTTCACTTACTTTCTTTGACAGGATTATAGAAAATTGTTACAATCAATTCAAAATAAATGAAAAAAAATAAAGAAAAATAAAGTAATAGGAGGCGATTAGATGAGTTCAAAAATCCCAACTCGAGAAGAAGCTTACCAACTTCTCACCGAATACAACAAAAGTGATAGCCTGATAAAACATGCTTTAGCTGTAGAAGGAGTAATGCGCTATTTTGCTCGGAAGCGAGGAGAGGATGAAGAAAAATGGGGTGTCATTGGTCTGGTTCATGACCTTGATTATGAGCAATTTCCCGAAGAGCACTGCCACAAAAGCGAGGAAATACTGAAAGAAAGAGGCTGGCCTGAGGAATATATTCGAGCGGTAATAAGCCACGGTTGGGGCCTCTGTTCAGATGTTGAGCCGCAAACAGAACTGGAAAAGGTCCTTTATGCTATAGATGAACTTACTGGCTTAGTAGTAACTACGGCTTTAGTTCGGCCTTCCAGGAGCATTATAGATGTCAAAGTAAAATCAGTTAAGAAGAAATGGAAAGACAAAAGATTTGCTGCCGGAGTAGATAGGTCCATTATTGAGAAGGGTGCTCAGAAATTAGGCGTAGAAGTTTCTGACCTCATTGCGGATACAATTGCTGGTATGCAGGAGGTAGCAGAAGAAATCGGTTTAAAGGGAGCGTGAAAGAGCAATATAGATTATCAGGAGGAATTATGTTAAAAAAATCCAAAGAAATTAATTTAAATATAAGAAAGGCTTCTTCTAATGATGTCCCCTTAATTCTTAAATTTATAAAGGAACTTTCAGT
>DAOWEX010000036.1:0-5078 GCA_030638265.1 Atribacterota bacterium | reverse complement strand
TTAAAAAGGACATCGGGTAAGGGCTGCTTTTAGAACATCGTCTATATTGTTTACCGAGATAAATTTTAAACTTTTTTTAATATCATTAGGCAGGTCATCTATGTTTTTAATATTATCTTGAGGAATAATTATTGTTTTAATACCCGACTGATAAGCAGCGAGTATTTTTTCTTTTAAACCTCCCACTGGTAATACCCTTCCTCTCAAAGTAATCTCACCGGTCATTGCGACATCTTTCCTAACTGGAATATCAGTAAGTGAAGAAATCAAAGAAGTAGCCATAGTAATACCTGCTGATGGACCATCTTTAGGTATAGCACCTTCCGGAATATGAACATGGATATCATAATTTTCATAAAATTTATCTTTTATCTTAAACTTTGCTGCCCGAGAACGAGCATAGGTTAAAGCAGCTTTCCCTGACTCCTGCATTATTTCTCCCAATTGACCTGTAAGAGTCAGCTTACCCTTTCCAGGCATTACTATAGTCTCAACTGCTAATATTTCACCACCTGCCTCTGTCCAGGCTAAACCTGTTGCTAAACCTATCATATCTTCTTTTTCGACATTATCGGTTTTAAATTTCGGTATGCCTAAATAATTCTCTAAATTGTTTAAAGTTATTTTTACTCTTTTTTTCTTTTTAGAATAAGCAATTTTTAAGGCAACTTTTCTACATATAGAAGCAATCTCTTTTTCTAAGCCTCGTACTCCTGCTTCATGAGTATATTCTCTAATTATTTTTTTAATGGCTTTTTCTGACATCTCTATATCCCTTTCTTGAAATCCATGATTATTTAATTGTTTGGGAAGTAAAAATAACTGACCAATTTTTAATTTTTCATAATCTGTATATCCGGGAATATTAATTATTTCCATTCTATCCTTGAGGGAGTAAGGTATTTCATCTTCAATATTTGCAGTAGTAATAAACATTACTTCAGAAAGGTTGAAAGGCACTTCAAGATAATGATCTCTAAAAGTGTTATTTTGTTCCGGATCTAATACTTCTAAAAGTGCGGCAGCAGGATCACCTCTGAAATCCACACTCATTTTATCAATTTCATCTAATAAGAAAACCGGGTTTTTAGATTTTGCATTAATTATCCCCTGTATAATTCTTCCTGGCATGGAACCTATATAAGTTTTTCTATGTCCACGTATTTCTGCTTCATCCCGAACACCACCCAAAGAAACTCTTATAAAGTTTCTACCCATTGCTCGAGCCACTGATTTTACCAGGGATGTCTTACCTACTCCGGGAGGACCCACCAAACAAAGAATTACTCCCTTTTGTTTATTGCTTAATTTTCTTACGGCTAAGTATTCTAAAATTCTTTCTTTAATATCTATTAAGCCATAATGGTCTTCATCTAATATCCTTTTAACTAATTCTATATCCAATTTTTCTTTTGTCTTTTTATTCCAGGGAAGAGATAAAATCCATTCTAAATAATTTACTATTACTCCACTTTCTGCAGACAATATTGGGATTTTTTCTAAACGGGTTATTTCTTTTAGGAATTTTTCTTTCAGTTCTTTATTTAATTTTAACGATATTATCTTTTCTTTGAACTCCTCAACTTCAGTAATATTTTTTTCATTGTTCCCCAATTCTTTTTGTATTTCTTTTAGTTGTTCTTTTAAGTAATAATCTTTCTGAAATTTCTCTAATGTTCCCTCTACTCTATTCTGTATTTTTTGCTCTATTTTTAAAATAGTTATCTCTCTTTTTAATATACTAATCAATTTTTTTAATCTTGTTGACTGATCGTATATTTCTAACAAATCCTGTTTATCTTTTACTTTTAAAATTAAATTAGAAGCAACTATGTCAGCCAGCTTATCAGGTTTTTCAATATTTCCAATTGGAAATATTATTTCAGAAGGTAATTTATTGTTTAATTTTAAGTATTGCTCAAATCTACTGATAGTTAATCTCATTAAAGCTTCTATTTCTAAATTTTTTACAGGTTTAGCTTTAATTTTTTTTATTTTTATCTTAAGAAAATTATTTTTCTCTTCCACATCAGTGATTTCCGCTCTACTAAGTCCTTCTACTAAAACTTTAACTGTATCATCAGGCAGTTTATATATTTGTATTATTTTGGCAATTGTTCCTACGGAATAAAGATCTTCTAAGTCAGGTTTTTCTAATTCAGGATCTCTCTGAGAAACTATGAAAATTTGACTATTTAAATTTACTGCTTCTTCTAAAGCATTAATAGATTGTTCCCTTCCCACAAACAAAGGGATGACCATATAAGGAAAAACCACTAAATCCCTTATTGGTAATAAAGGTAAAACATTTTTATCACGATAGTTTATTTTTTTATTTTGATTATTCATATTGTTTTCAATATCTCCTATTTTCCAATCTTTTAAAGTTTAATGTGTAAGTATGTACATTTATTATTTAGTTTTTTACTATACGCTCTACGCTAAACGCTCCACGCTATTTTTTAATTGCTTCGTCTCGACTTTTAATTACTTCGTCAACTATTCCGTAATCCTTAGATTCCTGAGCAGTTAAATAAAAATCTCTATCCGTATCTTTTTCAACCTTCTCCAATGGTTGTTTAGTATGATAAGTTAATATCTGGTTAATAGTATCTTTAATTCTTTTAAGTTCCTTAGTTTGTATCTCGATATCTGTAACCTGGCCCTGTGCCCCACCTAAAGGCTGATGAAGCATAATTCTTGAATTGGGCAGAGCAAATCTCTTTCCTTTTGCGCCTGAAGCCAATATCAAAGCCGCTCCACTCGCTGCCATACCGACACATATAGTCGAAACATCAGATTTGATATATTGAACTGTATCGTATATAGCGATTGTTGAACTAACTGACCCTCCAGGACTGTTTATGTAAATATAAATATCCCTATCAGGGTCACTTGCTTCTAAAAATAGTAACTGAGCTATTATGGTATTAGCTGTTGTATCATCAATTTGTGTTCCTAAAAAAATTATCCTATCTTTTAACAAGCGGGAATAAATATCATATGATCTTTCTCCGCGGGGAGTTTGTTCTACTACAATAGGTATTAAAGTCATTTTGATTTGTCCTCCTTTTCAGATTTCATTATTTTTATTTTCTTACTTATAAAATCTATAATTTTCTCCCTTTTTATATTTTCTCTTAAGCCATCTAAATTATTATTCTTTTTAAAATTAGCTTCTACTTTTAATGGATCTTGCTTTATCTCTTTAGCAATAGTGTTAATTTTGTTTTTAATTTCCTTTTCGGTAACTTTAATGTCTTCTTCCTGAGCAATTTTATCTAAAATTAATTCTTGTTTTACTCTTTTTTCTGCAACAACTCTATATTCTTTTTTAACTTTATTCTCATCTGAATTAATACTCTTATAGTAATCTTGTAAAGATAATTTTCTTGCCTTTAAGTCATTTTCCAAAGATTCTATCATATAATTTGTTTCTCTTTCAATTAAGACTTCAGGAACATTTACTTCACAAACCTCAGCAACTTTTTCTAATAATTTTCGCTCAAAATTATTTTTATTAATTATCTCGACTCGTCTTATTAAGTCTTTCTTTATATCTTTTTTAAGATCGTTTAAACTTTTAAAATCACCCACTGTTTTTGCAAAATCATTATCCAATTTTGGTAATTCCTTTTCTTTTATTTCTAATACTTTTATTTTATAGATAATTTCTTTATCTGCAATTTCTTTATCTTTTACGTCTTTTGGAACCAGAACTTTTATCTCTTTTTCTTCCCCTTTTTTACTCCCTAAAAGTTGCTTGTTAAATTCAGGTATAGCACTTTTACCTAATTGTAAGATCTGTTTTTTAACCTTACTTTCTTTTATTAATTGACCGTCAGAATATGCCTCAGCATCTATTATTAGAAAGTCTCCTTCTTTTGCCTTACGGTCTTTTACTACTTTTAATACAGCATGGCTTTCTTGAATTCTCTTTATCTCATTTTCTACATCTTCATCGTTTATTTGTAAAGTTTCTTTATGTATTTTAATATTACCTAAAGGACCAGCTTTAACTTCTGGCTTTACCTGGACAGTTGCTTCGAAAATTAAGGGCTTATCCTTTTCTATCTGCATTATATTAATTTTTGGTTGATCGATTGGTTTAATATTCTCTTTTTTTACTGCTTCAATATAACTATCCGGAATTAGTAATTCTGCGGTTTTTTGATAACAATACTCTTTTCCTAAATGCAAATCCAGAATATTTCGTGGTATTTTACCTTTTCGAAATCCAGGAATTTTTACTTGATATGATAAATCATTATATACTTTTTCTAATTTGTTATTTACTTTTGATTTATCAACCTCTATCTTTAAGTCAATTTCATTACCTTTTTGTTTTTTAATTTCAACTTTTATCATTAACAAGACCTCCACCAAATGATGCATTTATGATAATTGCAATAAAGCCGCAAATTATTTGCGGCTGTTTTTGGTGCGAAGGGCGGGACTCGAACCCGCATGGTTTTACCCACTGGATCCTAAATCCAGCGTGTCTACCAATTCCACCACCCTCGCATTTTTAATTTTTATTGGTGGGCCGTACAGGACTCGAACCTGTGACACCCTGATTAAAAGTCAGGTGCTCTACCACCTGAGCTAACGGCCCACAAATTAAAATTGGCGCGCTCGGAGGGACTCGAACCCCCAACCCTCGGATCCGAAGTCCGTAGCTCTATCCAATTGGGCTACGAGCGCTTAATATTATACTGGGGTGAGCGAGGGGATTCGAACCCCCGACCTCTGGAGCCACATTCCAGGGCTCTAACCAGTCTGAGCTACGCCCACCATATTTAATTTCAAAAAATGGCGCGCCCGAAGGGAATCGAACCCCCAACCTACGGATTAGAAGTCCGTTGCTCTATCCTATTGAGCTACAGGCGCGAGGACTTACTATGGAGCGGGAAACGGGGCTCGAACCCGCGACACCCAGCTTGGAAGGCTGGTGCTCTACCAACTGAGCTATTCCCGCAAAGTCGGGGCGAGAGGATTTGAACCTCCGACCCCCTGCTCCCAAAGCAGGTGCGCTGCCAAACTGCGCTACACCCCGAAACAAAAGTTATTATATAAGA
>DAOWEX010000011.1:0-2823 GCA_030638265.1 Atribacterota bacterium | reverse complement strand
TTCTATAGTTTCTGTTTTAAGTAACATCATTTTCATTTTCCACTCCAAGATATGCCTCGATAACCTTAGGGTCATTCCTAATTTTATCCGGAGCCCCGGCAGAAATTAAGACTCCGTGATCCAGCACCTGGATATACTCAACTAATCCCATAATAAAGGGAACTCGGTGCTCTACAATAATCATAGTTAAAGAAAATTTTTGCTTAATATCTTCAATTAAATGTCCAAGTTCTTCCACTTCTGCAGTATTCATTCCACAAGAAGGTTCATCTAAAAGGAGAAGTCGTGGTTTTGTAACCAGACAGCGGGCAATGTCTAACTTCCGTTGTAATCCGTAGGGTAAAGCTGAAGCTTTAACATTTCTATATTTTTCCAACCTGAACAACCCTAACATTGTTTCTATCATCTCATTCATCTGTTTTTCTTCACTACTATATTTGGGAAAACCAAAAAGTGCCTCAGCAAAGTTATAGTTCAAATGAATATGATAAGAAATCTTTAAATTCATTTCCACTGTTAAAGATCCATAAAGATGAAGCAACTGAAAAGTCCTCGCAATACCCAAAAAGGCAATTTGATCTGGCCTTTTCCCCACAATCTCCAAATCATCAAATTTTATTGAACCACTATTTGGTTTTAATATTCCGGTAGTCAAATTATAAATTGTGGTCTTTCCAGCACCATTGGGTCCGATTAATCCAAAAAGTTTTCCTTCTGAAAGTTCCAGAGAGTAATCTTGCACCGCCCAGAGTCCGCCAAATGCTTTACTAAGGCCTTCGATTTTTAAAAGATTGGACATACCTTATTTCCTTTCCAATCGAGGATATCTGGTAAGATAATTATCTGGGGAAGATGAGACTCCCCCAGATAATTATTTTCTCTTTATTTAATCTGCAATTTCAGGTGCAGGGATATAAGATGGGACCATACTTTGAAGGGTCTCAAATACGCCATTTTTTACTACTAATACAGATACGCCCTTTTGAGGTACTTTACTACCTTCAGCAAAAGTAATAGAGCCGGTTACCCCTGGAAAATCTTTTACTAAAGCTAAGCCTTCTTCAATTTTAGCTGGTTCAGCAGATCCGACTAATTTTATAGCTTGAGCCGTTAAATTCACGGTATCATATCCCAGAGCAGCAAAGGCATTCTCTGGTTCTACTCCCCACTTCTCTTTATAATTCTTTACAAACCCTTGAACTTCAGGGGCAGGACTACTCAAAGAAACATGGGTAACAAATAGAACCCCTTCTGCATATTTACCTCCTACTTCTACCAGTAAGGGGGTATCGAAACCATCTTCTCCTAATATGGGGATAGTAACTCCACCTTCTCTTAGCTGTTTAACGATTAATCCAATATTCCCAGGGACACCACCGACATAGACACAATCAACCTTGCCGGCATCCTGTTGGGCTTTCAAACGGGCTACCAGAGAGGAATAATCAGTCCAGTTAGTCTCAAAAGAATCTTCATATACTACTTCTCCACCAAAATGTTTAAAGGAATCGACAAAGTATTCACAGACTCCTACACTGAAATCACAGGCAGTATCCACCCATACTGCTACCTTTTTCAAATTTTCTTTTTTGATGGCATACTCCGCCATTACTGTCCCTTGAAGATTATCACCAAAACAAGCCATCCAGGCACCGGTACGTTCTGGAATACGAGGATGAGTAGCACCAGGAGTAATAAAAGGAATCTTATTTTCTGCAGCCAGAGGAGCTGCGGTTAAAACCCAGTGAGTATCACAATAACCCACAATTATGGATACTTTTTCCTTTTCAATCAAACGGGTAACAGCGGCAACCACTTCCAATTCATCTGCCTTGGTGTCAATACATACAGCTTCTACCTGTCTTCCTAATAAACCACCCGCCTTATTAATTTCATCAACGGCTAATTGTATACCATTCCAACAAGGACCATCAATCGAAGCCCAGGCCCCGGTCAAATTTTGTACTACTCCAATTTTAATTGGTGCCTCTGCCGCCCAGGAAACACCCATTAAACTTATACCAAAACTCAGCAAAATTACTAAAAACAATATCTTTTTTCTTAATACTTTCATTACTATTACCTCCTATTAAAAATTTTTAAAAAATTACTCCAAAATATTATTCCTATACCTTTCCACCCCCCCTCAAATTTTTTTCTAAAATTATAGTAACTAATTTTCCCATCTTTTATAATCAATAATATATCTTTAAAAAACAAAATACAATGTTTATTTTATCTTTCAGAAATATTCCTTTTATAAAGCATGCAAAGTCGCTTTGCTAAATATTTTATCTCTTAATTTTTTTCTCCCACACGAAAAAGAACCGACATTTTTTTCTTTTTCAATAGGAGTGACACTAACACTCAATTCATCTCCCAATATGTCAATATTATCAAAAAGCCACCAGGTAAAATTTCTTACCTCATTCTTCCATACTTCCCTTAAATCCACTCTCTCCATTTTTCCTATCACATTAAGACCCCCTTATAAAAAATTGATATTTTTGTATCTTTATAATAATATATATATAAACCACTGAAAGCGTGAATGCGTCTTAGGTGGTGTTTCTATTTTTCCTTTAATAGCTTTATCACAATCCCTGTCATACTTTATTCAAGAAGTTTATCGTAAATAAAATTGCTTTTTTAGAAAGGTCTTCACATAACTCCTTCTACCAGACCACATTGAGCTTGGTATCCCCCTGCACCGTGAAGACCAAGAGCAGAATCTAACACCTGTGGCTGTAAATTTATTGAGAATATCTCACTTAATATCTTAAGAGTTGTAATAGTACAATTTATATTATCTCTCCAATAATA
>DAOWEX010000015.1:0-5974 GCA_030638265.1 Atribacterota bacterium | reverse complement strand
TTTGAATCAGGGAAGATAGATAAAGAAGCTATCGAAAATATAAGAAAGAAGGCTCGATATTCTATAGATCGTATCCAGGAGATAGAAAAGATAACCCGACATGATGTATTAGCTTTTACCACTGCAGTAGGGGAAAATTTGGAGGAATATTCCAGATATTTTCATCAAGGATTAACCTCGTCTGATGTCTTGGATACTTCCTTAGCTTTAAGATTAAAACAGTCTGCAGAAATCATTATTGAAGACATTAAAAATTTGATAACAGCATTAAAAGAGAAAGCTCTGGAAAATAAGTATACCATAATGGTAGGAAGGACACATGGTGTTCATGCTGAGCCAATTACCTTTGGCTTTGAGATGGCTTTGTGGTTCTCTGAAATGCAGAGGAATTTGGAAAGGATGAAGAGGGCCAAGGAAGAGATAAGTTGTGGAAAAATATCTGGAGCAGTGGGAACTTTTGCCCATATCGATCCCTATGTCGAGGAATATGTTTGTAAAAAATTAGGTCTAAAACCAGCTAAGATTTCTAATCAGATTATTCAAAGAGATAGACATGCTTATTATATGACTAATTTAGCATTAATAGCTAGTTCCTTAGAAAAATTTGCTACTGAAATAAGGAGTTTGCAGAGGACTGAAATTTATGAAGTAGAAGAAGAATTTACTAAAGGGCAAAAGGGTTCTTCGGCTATGCCTCACAAGAGAAATCCCATAATTAGCGAAAGAATTTGCGGACTTTCCCGAGTGGTGAGGGCCAATGCAGTGACTGCCCTGGAGAACGTAAATCTTTGGAATGAAAGAGACATCTCTCATTCTTCAGCAGAGCGTATTATTATCCCGGACAGCAATATGTTAATCGATTATATGTTACAGAAATTTACCAATCTTATTACCTATTTAAATGTTTACCCCGAGCGAATGAAGGAAAATCTAAAAAAAACTAAAGGTCTAATATTTTCTCAAAAAATAATGTTAGACCTTACTAAAAAAGGTCTTTCCCGAGAGGAAGCTTACCAGATGGTGCAGGGAATTTCTATGCGGGTATGGCAGGGTCGAGCTGACTTTAAAGAACTTTTATTGGAAGACCCGGAAGTAGGTCGATATTTAACAAAATCAGAGATAGAAGAATGTTTTGATTATCAGACTTACCTAAAAAATATAGATCCAATATTTATTAGAGTATTTGGCCAATAATAAGCTGAATAATAATTTACTTATTAGAAAGAATTTAAAAAATACATAAAAAAGATTTAAAAAACGTGAAATTATATATTTTCGCAATAAAACAAAGGGGTATAAAATGAACGAACAACCGATTGGTTTTTTGGATTCAGGCTTGGGAGGATTATCGGTTGTAAAAGAAGTTAAAAAATTGCTTCCCCGAGAAAATATTGAATATTTTGCCGATAATCTACGTCAACCTTATGGTGAAAAAAGCCAGCCAGAACTTGTTAAATATACTTTACAGATAGTTAACTTTCTTTTGAAGAAAAAAATTAAAGTTTGTGTTATAGCTTGCAATACAGCTACCGCTGCCAGTCTTACACAGGCAAAAAATATTTTTAATATTCCTATCATGGGAGTTATTCAACCTGCAGTTCAAGATGCAATAAAAAATACATCCAATAATAGAGTCGGAGTCATTGCCACAGAATTTACTACAAAAAATCGGGCTTATCCAGAAGAAATAAAGAAAATCGTTCCTCACATAGAAGTGTTTACTAATTTTTGTCCTGAATTTGTACCCTTAGTAGAATCGGGTAAATTAACCGATCCTGAGACTTATACCATTGCCCAAATATACTTAAAACCCTTAAAAGACGCACAGATTGATACTTTAATATTGGGCTGTACCCATTATTCTTTCTTAAAAAAAGTAATCTCTAAGATTATGGGTCCAGAAGTAATACTAATTGATCCCGCAATAAGTACTTCACTAATTTTAAAAGAAATCCTCAGTCAAAAGGAAAATATTAAAGAAGAGGGCAAAAGTGAAGAAAATTATTATACCACTGGTTCACCTGAAAAAGTAGAAAGAACTGCTAAAATTATTCTCAATAATAATAATTCTAAAATTAAAAAAGTAAAGTTAAAAGAATTGGAATAAAAATATTTAATTAGCATTATGTGATTACAACCCAAATTCTATACGTTATACGATAAAAAACGAGATACGATTCACGAGATACGAGATACGAATTAATAGTATGTAATTTTTAAAAAATATGTTAAAATTATTCTAAAGTTAATCTTGCTAAGGAGGTAAATATAAATGAAAGCAGAAAAAATCTGGATGGATGGGAAGATGGTCGATTGGGACAAAGCTCAAGTTCATATTTGTACTCATGCACTGCATTATGGGAGTGGAGTATTTGAAGGAATAAGGGCTTATGAAACTGAGAAGGGAACAGCGGTCTTTAGGTTAAAAGAGCATATTGACCGTTTGTATAATTCTGCCAAGATTTTAAAGATGGAAATTCCTTACCCTAAAGAAAAGTTTAAGCAAGCCGTGAAAAATACTATAAAAGAAAACAATCTTAAAAGTTGTTATATAAGACCGTTAGTTTATCGTGGTTTTGAACAATTAGGAGTAAATCCTTTCAAATGTCCGGTTAATTGTGCTATTGCCGTATGGGAATGGGGTGCTTATTTAGGCGAAGAAGCAATAGTTAAAGGGATCAAGACTAAGATTTCGAGCTATGCCCGAAGTTATATTAATTCTACCTCCCAAAAGGCTAAAATTTGTGCAAATTATATTAATTCTATATTCGCCAAAATGGAAGCAATTGAAGCAGGGGTTGACGAAGCAATTTTATTGGATACCCAGGGCTATGTAACTGAGGGATCAGGAGAAAATATATTCTGGATTAGAAATGAAGTAATTTACACTACTCCCACTGCCACAGTCTTAGAAGGAATCACTCGCGATTCTATAATAAAGATTGTCCAGGATATGGGCTATCAGTTGCAAGAGAAATATATCTGTCGAGATGAACTTTATATATCTGATGAGGTCTTTTTTACCGGTACAGCCGCCGAGGTTACCCCTGTTAGAGAGATTGACAATTACCAGATTGGCGAAGGAAAATGTGGTCCTATAACTGAAAAAATTCAAGAAAAGTACTTTGCTATTGTTAAAGGAAAAGACACAAAATATTCCGATTGGCTCGATTATATCTAAGAAAATAGGAGAGGAAGTTAAAAATGGCTATTTCAGAAAGAGCGAAGAATATAAATCCATCCCAGACTTTGGCTATTACTGCTCAAGCTTTAAAAATGAAGCGGGAAGGTAAGAAGGTAATCAGTTTTGCTGCCGGTGAGCCCGACTTTGATACTCCTGAAAATATCAGGGAAGAGGCTATTTCTGCAATTAAAGAAGGTTTTAGCCATTACACCGCTAGCTCAGGAATAATCGAACTTAAAGAAGCTATAGTAAAAAAACTTAGGAAGGATAATAAAATAGAGTATAAAACTTCAGAGATAATTGTTTCTACCGGAGCGAAGCAATGTCTTTTTAATACAATTTTAACTATTTGTAATCCGGGTGATGAGGTATTATTACCGATTCCCTGCTGGGTCAGTTATACCGAACAGATAAAATTTGCTCAAGCAGTTCCGGTCTTTATTCCTACTTATTACCAGGAGGCTTTTAGGTTAAATGCTATTCAAGTTGAAGAAAAGATTACTCCTCGAACTAAATTAATTATTTTAAATAGCCCTAACAATCCTACCGGGGCAGTTTATGACGTAGAGGAATTAAAAAAGATAGCAGAGCTTCTCTTAAAATATAATATTTATTGTATCTGTGATGAGATATATGAAAAATTAATTTATGATGAAGCTAAACATTTAAGCATCGCTTCCTTGGGAGAAGAAGTAAAAGATAAAATTATTACTATAAATGGTGTATCAAAATCTTACGCTATGACTGGTTGGAGAATTGGTTACGCAGCAGGTCCAGAAGAAATTATCAAAGGAATGTCTAAAATTCAGGGGCACAGCACTTCTAATCCCAATTCCATTGCCCAAAAGGCCAGCGTAGAAGCTTTAATCGGGAAGCAAGATACTATCGAAGAGATGAGAAAGGCCTTTGATGAAAGAAGGAAATATATGGTAGAGAGGTTAAACAAGATGAAAGGTATTTCCTGTCTTAGTCCTTCTGGTGCTTTTTACGCCTTTCCTGATGTAATTAAAATATTAGAGAAAGACATTGAATATAATGGTAAGAAGATTAAAAATTCATTTGACCTTTCTGATTTTATCTTAAAGGAAGCGAAGGTTGCCTTAATTCCGGGTAGTGCTTTTGAAGCCGAAGGATATTTGAGGTTATCTTATGCTACTTCTATGGAAGATATCAAAGAGGGGTTATATAGAATAGAAAATATTTTAAAATAAATTTAATTATTGTAATATTATTTCTGTTTTGTCCCATCGGATAGGCCAAAAGATAAGTTATGAAAGAATATCGGTTTGTTGTTTACAAATTGCAAAAATTAGCTATCTTGCTCAGGATTTTAGGTTTTGATGTTTTATACTTCCAAAACAAAGATTATATCTCAGTTATCAATCTAACCAAGAAAGAGAAGCGGATATTATTATCCAGGGTGAAATTTTTACGAAAATTGCCCTGGATTTGTTATCTTAAGGAAGATGTTCTTGATGAGCAGCTGAAACAGATTATAAATAAATTAAAATTAAAAGTTGAAAAAGATAATCTTTTTACCAGATGTTCAAGTTGTAACAGTATTTTACAAGAGATTCAGGAAGAGGAAGTTAAAGAAGAGATTCCTTCTGATGTTTGTGGAAAAGGTTATTGGTTTAAGAGATGTCTTAATTGTGGGAAGATTTTTTGGAATGGGAATCATATGCCAACCTTAAAAGAAAAACTTAGAAAAATTGGAGTTATAGAAGAAAAAGATGAAGATATTAGATAATTTAAATTCCAGACAGAAAGAAGCGATAAAAGTTAAAGAAGCTCCAATATTAGTTATAGCTGGGGCGGGAAGTGGAAAGACAAAGGTCCTTACCCATAGGATTGCTTATTTAATTTACCAAAAGAAGGTAAACCCAGGCAATATATTAGCTGTAACCTTTACTAATAAAGCAGCTCAAGAGATGAAAGATAGGATTGAACTACTAAGTAAAGATATTTCTGATAGAAGAATGATAAAAGGTTTGTGGATGGGAACTTTTCATGCTATCTGTGCCCGAATTTTACGACAGGAGATAGAAACCCTGGGCTATGATAAAAATTTTGTCATATATGATAAAGCCGATCAACTTAGTTTAATAAGAAGATGTCTTAATATTCTTGATTTCGACAATAAAATGTATAGCCCTAATGTTATTTCTTCTATGATAGATAGGGCAAAGAATAATTTGGAAGATGTAGAATTATTTGAATATAATGCTGTAAGTTATTTTAAAAAAATTGTAGTAAGGGTTTACCAACAATATCAAAAAGAATTATTTGAAAACAATGCCCTCGATTTTGGAGACCTAATTTTACTAACGGTGAAACTCTTTAGAGAAAGACCTGAAATTTTAGAATATTATCAGAATAAATTTAGATTTATTTTAGTAGATGAATACCAGGATATAAATATAGCCCAATATCAGTTAGTAAAATTACTTTCGGATAGGTATAATAATTTATTTGTAGTAGGCGATCCTGATCAGAGCATCTATAAATTCAGGGGGGCTGATTTAAGCAATATTTTAAGGTTTGAAGAAGATTTTCCCCATAGCAAAGTGATTAAATTAGAACAGAATTATCGATCCACCCAGGTAATATTAGAAGGAGCAATAAATCTGATTAAACATAACAGAAATCGGAAGGAAAAAGAACTCTGGACTGATAAAAAGGGTGGTGAAAAGATAAGATGTTTTGAGGCAGCCAGTGCCCTGGATGAGGCATTATTTGTCAGTCAAGAGATTATAAAATTGAACAAGGAAGAGGGCAAAGCTTTTAAAG
>DAOWEX010000045.1:0-9551 GCA_030638265.1 Atribacterota bacterium | reverse complement strand
TTTGTAGTTTCAAATTAATCACCTTATTAGTTGATTAATAAAATTATTTTTATTATATTTAATATTCTATAAAAAAAATTAATATCCTCTTTTTTAATAAATAAAGTGCAGGACAATTTGTTTCGCCCTGCACTTAGAAACAAAAAATATTTCTTGTTTTGGTAATAACTCTTTTTTATTCTATTATGCTGGTTGCCCAAGGTACCAAATTAAATACACTATTGCCGCTATAATCGCTCCCCACCAATACCATGCCAAATCTGCTAACATAACATTACACCTCCTTTTCTAATTTTTTTATTTTAGTACCGATTAAATTAATAAATAAGTTTACTTCATATAATATATTCTATATTTAATTTAAAAATCCTTCTTTTTTTAAAATATTTTTCAAAAAATTTTCTTTTTTTTATGAATTATTACTTATCTTCCTCTTCTTTTTTGGCTTGAGCGATTATTTCCTGTATTATATTAGCAGGTACTTCTTCATAATGGGAAAATTTCACACTAAAAGTTCCTCTCCCCTGAGTAATGGATCTTAAATCGATAGCATACTTGAATATTTCCGCCTGAGGGACTTTGGCTTTAATACCTTGTTTTCCGGTCGATGATTCTTCCATTCCCATTATTTTTCCTCTCTTACTGTTTAAGTCACCAATTATATCTCCCATATAGTCTTTTGGCACTATTACTTCGACATCCATTATGGGTTCTAATAATACTGGATTAGCTTCTGCTGCTCCTTTCTTAAAAGCCATTGAACCAGCAACCTTAAAAGCCATTTCTGAAGAATCTACAGGATGATAGCTACCATCATAGACTGTGGCTTTCATATCTATGGTGGGGTATCCGGCTAATATTCCTTTTTTCATTGCCCCTACTATCCCTTTTTCTACTGCTGGCCGATACTGGCGAGGAATTACTCCCCCCACTATCTTGTCTACAAACTCAAAGCCTTCTCCTCTACCCTTAGGTTCAAGTTCTAAGAAACAATGACCATATTGCCCTCTACCACCAGATTGTTTTTTATATTTTCCTTCTACTTGAACTTTTTTCCTGATAGTCTCCTTATAACCAACCTTAGGAGTGCTTTTCTCAACTTCGACTCCAAATTTACTTTCCATAGTATCAATTATAACTCCCAGGTGAGATTCTCCCATACCAGCTAATATAGTCTCTCCAGTATTTTCATCCCGATAAACTTTAACCGTAGGATCCTCATCAATTATCCTGCTTATTGCTGTGCTTAACTTATCCTCATCCCCTTTAGTCTTGGGAGAAATGGCTAATAACATTATCGGTTCAGGATATTCTATTTTTTCAAATGAAACAGGATTGACTTTATCGCAAAGTGTATCTCCAGTGGTAGTATTTTTAAGTTTCGCCACAGCAGCTATATCTCCAGCGCATATTTCAGGAACAGAATTTTGATTCTTCCCTTGCATTTTATAAATTTTCCCTACCTTACTATCAACACTTTTTGAAGAATTATAAATATTCGAATCCTC
Organism: Atribacterota bacterium; assembly: GCA_030638265.1. Classification (GTDB taxonomy): domain Bacteria; phylum Atribacterota; class Phoenicimicrobiia; order Phoenicimicrobiales; family Phoenicimicrobiaceae; genus JAUWHZ01. The sequence continues at coordinate 8,043 of DAOWEX010000045.1, read as the reverse complement.
GGGTAATTTTCCAGAATATACTCTAAAGTAGGTTAGATTTCCAACATAAGGGTCTGCTACAGTTTTAAAAACAAAGGCAGAAAAAGGAGAATCAATAGAATTTTTTATTAATTCCTCAGAAGAAGTCTTTACATTCTTAGCTGTAACAGGAGGCATATCTGCTGGAGAAGGAAGATATTCTGCAATAAAATCAAGAAGAGTTTCTATCCCTAAATTGATAGTTGCTGAACCGCAAAGAATAGGAACAATCTTTCTTTCTTTTATTCCTTGTTTTAAACAAGAAGTAATTTCCTCGTTAGTTAAAGTTTCTCCATCTAAATATTTCATTAAAAGCTCATCATCAAATTCAGCTACTGCTTCTACCAGTTCTTTTCGATAATCCTCTACCTGGTCTTTTAATTCACCAGGTATTTCGCCTTCTTCAAAAACAGGTTTTTTTCCTGCTGATTTTTTATACACTAATGCCTTCATCTTTATCAGGTCAATTATTCCCTTAAAGTTTTCTTCTTTGCCAATTGGTAATTGGATTGAAATAACCGATGAACCAAAAATTTTATTTATCATATCTTTTACTCGATAAAAATCTGCTCTTTCCCGGTCCATTTTATTTATGAAAATTGCCCGGGGAAGTTTATATTCATTGGCAAAATCCCATACCTTCTCAGTTTGTACCTCTACTCCAGATACGCCACATATAACTACTATGGCACTATCTGTGACTCTAAGGCTTGACTTAGTATCAGTAATAAAATCAAGATAGCCTGGAGTATCTATAATGTTGATTGTTCGATCTTTCCAGTTTAAATAGGCCAATGATGAATTAATGGTTATTCCCTTTTTTATTTCTCTGGGATCATAATCGGTAGTAGTGTTGCCTTGTTCAATATTTCCTAATCTGTTGATCATTCCTGAATCGTAAAGCATGGCCTCAGCAAGTGAAGTTTTACCAGAATCACCGTGTCCCACAAGTGCAATATTTCGTGCCTTACTTATGTCATACTTGGTCATGAAAACCTGTCCTCCTTATTCTTGGTCAATTTTTAAATATTCAATTATTGATTTTAATTCTATCAAATATATTTAAATATATCAAAGAAATTAACTACAAATTTTTATTTAGTTGATATGTCTTTTAAAATTTCCCCAGCATGATAGGAACTGCGTACCAGGGGGGCGGAAGCTACATATTCAAAGCCTAAAGACATTCCTATCTTCTGATATTCTTCAAACTTATCAGGATGAATATAATCCTGTACATCTAAATGATGAGGGGAAGGTTTTAAATACTGCCCTATAGTTAAAATATCACAGTCTACTTCTCGTAAATCTTCCATTGTTTCTACGACTTCCTTCTCTTTTTCTCCTAAGCCAATCATAATCCCCGACTTAGAAATAATATCTTTATCTCTAATTTTAATCTGTTTCAATAATTCTAATGAACGTTCATAAACTGCCTTGGGCCTTACTAATCGATATAAGCGGGGGACAGTCTCGATATTATGATTAATAACCTCCGGTTGAACATTAATTATTTTTTGAAGGGCATCCCCTGAACCCTTAAAATCAGGTACTAATACTTCTACGGTACTTTTAAGAAGTAGCCTTTTAATCTCTATAATAGTCTGGGTAAAGTGCTCTGCTCCACCGTCAGGTAAATCATCTCTTGTTACAGAAGTAACCACAATGTGTTTAAGATTTAAACGTTTAGCAGCCTGGGCAATATGAGAAGGTTCTTCTGAATCTAAAGGGAGAGGCTTTCCTTTTTTTACTGCACAAAATCTACAATCTCGAGTGCAAATATTCCCCAATATCATAAAAGTAGCTGTTCCGTTTTTAAAGCACTCGCCCCGATTAGGACATAAGGCGCTATCACACACTGTATGTAAGTTTAGCTCTTTTAATAATGAATCCATTCTGTCTAAAACTTTTTGGTCAGGCAATTTTCTTCGTAACCAATAAAGATGCCCTTTTTTATTCATCTATTCCATCCTTTTGTAAATTTAAATAGATATCTTTAATGTTTTGGATTACTTCTTTTTCTTTATTATTTGTATTTTTTCTAATTTCAAACATAAAAACTCCCTTATACTCAATCTCCTTCAAAACCCTGGTAAATTCTTTCCAATTTATATTCCCTTCAAAGGGGAGACAATGGTCATCACTCTTTCCAAAATTATCATGAATATGTAAATGACATAAATAGTCTCTTATTTCCTTTAAACTATCTATAACCCCATTATGGTTATAAAGAGAAGAAGTAATGTTACAATGACCGGTATCCAGACAAATTCCTAAATTTTTAGAATCAAATTTTTTTACTATCTCTAAAATTTCAGATATACTATCACCGGTTTTCCCGGGTAATGTATTTTCCAGGGCAATTTTAATTCCCCAATATTCACAAAATTTTAGTATCTCTTCTAAACTTTGCTCACTCTTCTCTCTACGCTTCTTTCTCTCCTTTTCATCTTCTATTGTACTTCCAGGATGGATTACAATTATTTCTCCTTCAAGTCTTAACAGGGCAAGAATTGTTTTTTCCACCTCGCGGATAGACCATACCCGATCATATTCCTCAAGTAAGGAAATATCTACACCATTGGTTGGCATATGCATTGATTTCACCTTGATTCCATTTTTTTTAAATTCTCTTGCCATCTCCTCAAGATATTTCGGGTCTTGAAAATCAAAGTGACCTTCCTTTGGTTTTACTTCAATATATTCTATTCCTACTTCTTTAAGTAGGTGTAATTTTGATTCTAATTCACAATCTTCAAATAAAAATGAGGATAATCCTAATTCCATTTCTTCTCTTTTGTCCTTTCTGTTCTCTCTTATTGATAAGAAAATCCTTTTAATTCTTCGATATATTTCTCAGCGGCAAAGGCCGCGGTAGCCCCTTCTCCACACGCAGTAACCACCTGTCTTAATATTTTTTTTCGCACATCTCCACAGGCGTAAATACCTTCCCGTGAACTCATCATATTATCATCGGTTATAATATAACCATTATCATCTAATTTTATTAATCCTTGTAAAAATTTAGTATTGGGTATATTCCCCACAAACATAAAAACACCCTGACAGAAAATTTCTCTTTCCTGCCCTGTCTTAACATTTTTAGTTAAAATGCCTTCTACCTTCTCCTGGCCTAATATTTTTGTTACTGTTGAATCCCAGACAAAATTTATCTTCTTATTGGAAAAAATTCTTTCCTGTAATATTTTGGTAGCTCTTAACCTATCCCGACGATGAATAATAGTTATTTCTTGAGCAACCTTGGCCAAATATAAAGCCTCTTCAATTGCGGTATCTCCTCCTCCAACTACTACTACTATTTTTTGATTCTGGAAAAAAGGGGCATCACAGGTAGCACAATAAGAAATTCCTCTTCTCCTTAATTCTTCTTCTCCTGGTACTCCTAATTTTTTGGCTTCTGTTCCAGAAGCCACAATAATTGCCAGAGTTTTATACTCTTGATTATCGGTTTTTACTATTTTTATCTTATCTTCCTTATCTTCATCTTCTTTTGCTTCTACTTTTACCACTTCACTGTATTCTATCTTTAGGCCGAATCGTACAGCTTGTTCTTCTATCTTTTGCATCAATTCTGGACCGGCTACACCGTGAGGGAAGCCGGGATAATTTTCAATAATCTCAGTAAGAATTGCTTGCCCACCAAGACTCATCTTTTCGATTAATAAAGTATCCATTCGAGTTCGGGTAAGATAAATCCCTGCAGTTAAACCAGCAGCACCTCCACCAATTATAATAACATCATATATTTTCTCTTCTTTAACCTTTTCTTTATTATTTGCTTTTGGTTTAGTCAAAACTACCGACATTACATAATCACCTCCAGAAAACTAGCGGGTAGCGTATAGAATTAGGGGCACAATGGCATCGTGCCCCTGCACATTACTTATTACGGGTAGACACAAGGTCTACTCCTACATATTATAGATTGCTATTTTCTTCACACGATACGCGATACGATTTTATTTTTGTTTTATCTTTATTTCAATGCTCCCTTTGGCAAAACCTTTTAGGGGGGAGAGAAGCCCGATAATAGTATTTTTTACTATTCTAGCTATAAAGGGATTCATTGAGATTATTTTACCGTTTACTTTCACCAAAGTTGAAGGTTCCAAAGAAGGACAATCACCTATTGTTCTATTTCCCTGAACAATTTCTTGAGCTAATCCATAACAATCCTGATATCCACAAGCACCACAGTTTAAATTAGGCAACTTAAAAGATTTCTCAATCACTATATCAGCTATCTTTTTTATATCCTCAGTTTTTAAAATATTAAAAGTAGAAAAGTCGCAATTTGTATTCGGAGAAAAAATGCTGGCAGTACATAGTTGTAATCCGTCAAATAATTCACTTTTTTCAGTTTCTTTTCTTAAACATATAATCTTGGGAAATGTCTTTTCCTTTTTAAAACCTTCTATCAAAATTATATCTACATCTAAAAACTTTATTATCTCCTCTAAACTTCTGTTATTCCTCAAAAAAAGTACTGATTCTTTAGTTGTAATTGCTGCTACTTGGGAAAGATAATCTTTATATTTTGCAGTATCCGAATTAGCAATATCAATATCTTCTGATATATGTTTTATTGCGGCAACCTGATAACCCCTGCCAGTTAGCTCTTCCGCTAATTTTAAAAGCAAGGTGGTTTTACCACTTTTTTTATATCCTACTATGCCAATAGCCTTCATTATTAAAACCTCTTTTTATATATATTATTTTACCACACTTGTTATCATCCAGGCAGAGATTAGAAAAAGAAATATAGCATAAATTCTTTTTAATAAAATTTTATCTACCTTTATAGATATCCGAGAACCAAGTTGAGCCCCGGCAAAAACCACCAAGGCTAATACTAAAGCAATTTTCGGCTCAAAATGTCCAGCAAAATAATGTCCCCAAAAACCAGATAAAGCAGTTGTGCCTACCATAAAACAGGATGTTCCTACAGCAATCTTCATAGGAACACCACACAACAAAACCATTAAAGGGACTTTGGTTACCCCTCCTCCAGTACCTAATAAGCCAGCTGCCAAACCGGATAAAGCAGTAAGTGGAAGTCCGAGTAAAAGATTAACTGAATACTTTTCTTCTCCAAATTTTCTTGGCCAATAACCCCGTCTCCCCCTTGCAATGTATCTATCCTGAATTTCTTTAATGGGTTTTATCATAAAATATCCGGAAACAATCAGAACCAAAGCAAATAACATCTTTAATCCCTTAATTTGAATAAAGGAAGAATAATATCCACCCATAAGAGCGGTAATAGCAATTAAAGGTTCAATTGTTAAAGCTAACTTCCAATCTACTAATTGAACTCGATAATATACTAAAGAAGCTGAAATAGAGAGAGCCATTATTATAAATAGACTTATTGCTGCGGCTTGATAAAAGGGGACACCAAAGGCTAATAATATGGGGACATACAGTACTCCGCCACCTATACCAATCATAGAACTTATTGCTGCGGCAATAAAAAATATCAGGAACATAAAGACTGATTCTATCATTATTATTTTCCGTCTTTAGAATAAAATTATCTACAATTTCCCTCTAATCTTCTCTGTATGTGTTCAGGAGATGGTTCTCTATTTTTAGGAATTTGGCCGGACATTCTTTAAATGATTCTTTTTATTTTTTACTATCTTTAAGAATATCTCCACCAACTGAGGGTCAAACTGGGTACCAGCATATTTTTTAATCTCTTTTAGGGCTTCAGTTTTACTTACTGCTCCCTTATAGGAGCGGCGAGATTGCATCACATCATAGGCATCAACGATAGAGATGATGCGGGAAAGGAGGGGGATATCTTCTCCTTTTAGACCATCTGGATAACCATTACCATCCCAGTGTTCATGGTGATAAAGAATCTCCCGGGCGATGGGGGCAAAATCAGGGATGTTCTTGGCCATACGATATCCTATACGAGAGTGTTCCCTCATCTTCTTCCATTCAGAAGGGGTTAGGATATAGGTCTTAAAGAGGATATTATCAGGAATACCGATCTTACCCATATCGTGTAAAAGAGCTAAGAGTTTTAAGTTTCCTAACTGGTATTCGGTAAGCCCTACCCTATTACCTAAAGAAATAGCTAAATCTTGGAGTCTCTGGGCATGGTCTTCGGTATGGGGGTCCCGTTCGGCTAAGATGATGCGGAAGGCCTCTAAGAAGTATTTTTCTCTACTTTGGGCACTGAAAAGTTTATCCTGATACATATTGCGGTCAGCTGCTTTAAAGAGGGAGCTTACATCTTTATATCCTCCCTCCTGGGTGGCATGACCTAAAGAGATATTAAGTCTTAAGTATATGGACTTTATCTTATCTTGCTGGCAAGCCTTCTTGATCCTCTCACAAAACTCACGGGCCTGGGAAGAGGTGGTAGAAGGGAGGAGGATGGCAAATTCATCTCCTCCTATACGGGCCAGGATATCTCCCTGGCGGGATACGGAAGTAAGGACCTGGGAGAGGTGTTGTAAAAGTCTATCTCCTTCATAATGGCCGAAGGTATCATTTATTACTTTAAGGCCATTGACATCAAGCATCACCATACTTAGAGGATAGTAACGGGGGAAGTTGTATCTTTCCAGTTCTTCTTCAAAGTAGGGTCGGTTGTAAAGACCAGTTAGAGAATCATGGAAGCTTAGGTGTTTAATCCTCTCTTCGGAGCTTTTACGCTCTATGGCAGTAGCTACCTGAGAAGAGACGAATTCCATCAGTTTGATGTCTTTTTTAGTGTAGAGGTTGGGGTTGGTATAACTTTGGACTACCATAGCTCCGATTATTTTATCTTCTATCTTTAAGGGGACTCCTAACCAAACGCTCTTATCGGTTATGGTGCCTTGGGGAACCAATGTCTCCTGAGCTACCATCCCATTAAGTTGTTTCCGATTGATAAGAAAAGGTTGGCCAGTCCTGATTACATAGGTAGTGGGAGTATTGTTGGAACTTAATTTCAAGACAGGGAAATTATTATCTTTCTCATCTTGATGATAAGGAAAGAAGATTTTGTCTTCTTTTTCATCAACCAAGGCGATATAGAAATTGGTGGTATCAATGATGGTGCCTAATTCTTGATGGATAGTTTTATATAATTGGTCAAGAGTAATAGGGGAGTTAGCAGCTTTAGAGATATTGTATAAGACCTGTTGAAGTCTTTCATTTTGTTTACGTTCGGTGATATCCCTTCCAATACCCTGTACACCAACTATTCTATCTTTCTCTCTTAGCGGTCTTAATCTTTCCAGATGTATCCGTCTTTCTCCTTTCTTATTTAAGACAACCACCTCATACTCTGTAGATTTTCCAGCCAAGGTTTTTTTATAATTTTTAATAGATTTTTCTCTAGATTCAGGGGCAACAAGATAGATAGATTTTTTACCAATTAGTTCCTCTTTTTTAAAACCGAGTAGATTTCTAAATTGACGATTAACAGAAATATACCTTCCCTTTGTATCAGCAGTCCAGATAGCATCATTGGCATTTTCAAAAAGATCACGAAATCTTTCTTCACTAGTTTTTAGCATATTCAGCATCCTTTGGCGTTCGGTAATGTCGACAAAAATACCTTCTACCCCGGCAAGGTCCCCCTCTCTATCATAATAGAAATGGCTGGTATCAGAGATCACCAGGGGAGTGCTATCTTTCTTCTTTAAAGTTAATTCAAAGTCCTTAAGATTTCCTTTATTCTTTTCTAACTCTTTGAGATATTTTTTTCTTTCTTCTGGAACAAAGTATAAATGCTGAGCTATATTTTTCCCTAAGATATCCTCTAAAGAATTATAACCAAATAATTTTACTCCTTCTGGATTTATCATTATAAGATTTCCCTCTCTATCTGTGCGATAGTAAGCTCCAGGCATATTCTCAAAAAGATTGCGATATTTTTCTTCAGATTGTTTCATTTTTTCTTCGGCTTTCTTATATTCAGTGATATCTCTGGTGATAAAAAGCAGTTTATTTCCTACAATATTTACAGCACTTTGAAGGTATCGCCAATTTCCCTCTTTA
>DAOWEX010000056.1:0-2204 GCA_030638265.1 Atribacterota bacterium | reverse complement strand
TCAGAGTGCTGAAAATATTTTTCGTACCCTCGCTATAGAGGATAACCCTGAGGAAACATCCACTATTGCTCAGGCTATTGCCTCTTTAGAAGAGGTTATTGATACAGTCCTGGGTTTAAAATGGGGAAAGGATTATATCCTTGTGGATGGCTGTGGGCTCTCTGAATATAATCTTACGACTCCTGCGCATCTGGTTGAAGCAATTTCCTATCTTTACCAGAAATACGATTTTAAGATACTGGATTATTTTGCCAATACCAAAGAGAAGGGGACTTTAAAAGAACGTCTACCTTTTCAGGTATGGGGTAAGACCGGCACCTTATCCTCAGCCTCAGCACTGGCGGGTATTTTACAGACCAAAAATAAGAGATGGGTGGTCTTTTGCCTTATGGAAAATAATTTTATATTTATAGAAGAAGAGAATGACCCCAAAATATTTGAAAACAGAATAATAGAATACATCTACGAAAATTTATAAGTTATTTTAACAACTTTGGTAAATATAGATCAGTGCGGAATATTACTGTCTATCCATTTTTTACGATTTAAAATACCCCATTGAATTCTGTGGACACGGCTCGCCGTGCCCCAACTTGTAGCATCACGGCGTGTCGTGGTGAGTAGGCTATTTATTTGATTTAAGATAAATTGATGAACATGTATAAATAATTTACAAAAATTACACATAAAAAAAGAGGGTTTTTTAAAATAGTGTAGAATACTAATAAAATAAAGGACAAATATTTGAGCAATATTCATATTATAAAAGTTGTGTTTCTGAATATCTTTATAAAAATTAACAAATGTCGATTTTTGAGGAGGTGTAATTTTAAAGATGAGAGACGAGGAAAAGGCAAAAGATCAACTTATTTAAGAATTACAAAAGATGCGTGAAAAGATTACTGAATTAGAAAAAATAATAGTTAAGTATAATCAGCTGGAGAAAGAACTTAAGCAGAGTTATGAAAAGTTACAAAAATTTATAGAAGGTACCGCCCATATTATTATGAAAGTAGTTGAAATAAGAGACCCCTACTCCACCGGACACCAACAAAGAGTCTCCAAACTTGCAACTGCAATAGGCCCAGCATATGAAACTTCCTCAGGATAAGATTGATGGAACCAGGTTTGCTTCCTTAGTTCATGATATTGGAAAGGTTAATTTACCCACTGAAATTATAAGTAAGCCCAGTAAATTAATTGAAGTAGAATTTAATTTAATTAAAAATTATCCCAAAATAGGTTACGATATCTTGAAAAAAGTAGATTTTCCCTGGCCAATTGCCGAAATTATCTTTCAACATCAGGAAAAGATAGATGGTTCAGGTTATCCGAGAGGGTTAAAAGGGGATGAAATTTGTATAGAGGCAAAAATATTAGGGGTAGCAAATGTGGTTGAAGCAATGTCTTCTTATAAATCTTACCGGCCTGCTCTTAGCATTGATGAATCTTTAGCTGAAATTGCCAAGAATAAAAATATTCTTTTTGACCCTGAAGTAGTAAACACCTGCCTTAAACTATTTAAAGAAAAAGGCTTTAGATTTTAAATCGTTGCAACACAGCGTGCTGTGCTGAATTCTATGGACATGGCCCGCCGTGTCCCTACAGAGTAAAAATTAAAACAGGAACTAAGAGTGTATAAAATGAGAACTGCAATTATATTTTTTTCAATAATAATAATATTAGCCATCAGTTTGATCGGAGCAGATGTTGCTTTGACCGGCAATGATGAGTTGACTGAACTTGAGGTTCGGCAACTGAAGATATTAAAGCTTTCTAAAGTAGTAGAAGAACAACCTTCAAATGTTAAACTAAAAGAAGACATAATAAGCTATAAGGTAGGATTGGAATTATACCAACAGAGTAATTACCAGCAAGCAATTTCCGAATTGCAAAAAGTGAAATATTCCACCCTAAATCTACCTCTTTATATTAAATCTCAATATCTATTGGGGGATTGTTATAGAAAGATTGAAGATTGGGATAGAGCGATAGAAACATATAAAAACTTAGTAGTAGATGACCCCATTTTGACTGATTATTCCCTCTTTTTTCTGGCTGAAACCTATAAGCTTAAAGGAGAAAATCGCGAATCTATAGCTACTTATAAGCAAATAACAGAGAATTTTCCGCAAAGTCTAATTATTTTAGAGGCCAACTACCAGATAGCTCAGAATTATCGCGAATTAAATGATGTAACTTCT
>DAOWEX010000013.1:0-7507 GCA_030638265.1 Atribacterota bacterium | reverse complement strand
TCTTTAAATTACCCTGAGGAATAATGCATCTCTTAAAACCCATTTTTAATACTTCCTGTATCCGTTTTTCTGCTTGATTTACCATTCTAATTTCTCCTGCCAACCCCACTTCTCCAAGTACAGCTGTATTTGGATCAATAGGAATGTCTTTAAAACTGGAAGCTATGGCCATTATAATTGCCAAATCTAAAGCAGGCTCTAATACCCTTATTCCCCCTGCAACATTTACATGAACATCTTGAGAATGTAAAGAGTATCCCACCCTTTTTTCGAGTACTGCTAAGATAAGTAGAACTCGATTATAATCTACCCCGGTAGTCATTCTTCGGGGGATGCCCAGGTTGCTATAACTTACTAAAGCTTGTATTTCCACTAATATTGGTCTACTCCCTTCAAAAGTAGCTGCTACTACTGAGCCAGAAACATGAGAAGGTTTTTCTGAAAGAAGTAATTCAGATGGATTTAAAACTTCAACCAGACCTTTTTCTCCCATTTTAAATATCCCCAATTCATTAGTAGAGCCAAATCTATTCTTTGTCGAACGAAGTATACGATAAATATTATATTGTTCGCCTTCCAGATATAAAACGGTATCTACAATATGCTCAAGAACTTTAGGCCCAGCCAGCATCCCTCCTTTAGTTACATGACCGATAATAAAGATGGAAATTTCTTTACTCTTAGCTAAGCGCATTATTTGAGCGGTACATTCTCTTACCTGACTAATACTTCCTGGTGCTGAAGTAATCTCGTAATCATTAATTGCTTGAATGGAATCTATTATAACCACTTTTGGCTTAATCTCACTGATATGCTTTTTTATCACTTCTATATCAGTTTCAGAAACTAAAAAAAGTTTTTCTGCCAGGGCACCTAATCGACTGGCCCTTAATTTAATCTGAAAAAGCGATTCTTCAGCAGAAATGTATAAAATTATCCCATAGTTACTGCTTAAAACATTAGCTATTTGTAAAAGAAGGGTAGACTTTCCAATACCTGGTTCTCCCCCAACTAAAATTAGAGAACCAGGGACAATTCCTCCTCCTAACACTCTATCAAACTCCGAAATCCCCGCTTTATATCTCGCTTTACTTTCCTCTATCTCTATCTTACTAATAGGTAAAGGTGTAGAATGTCCTTCTGGATGAAGGGAATATTTCTTCTCTTCTTTGAATGCTTCCTCGATCAGAGTATTCCATCCTCCACAATCAGGACAACGCCCCAACCATCGGAAAGATTCATAACCACATTGTTGACAACGAAAAATAGATTTTTCTCCTCTGGCCATTTTAACCTCTTTGTCTTAATTTTTATTTTTTTCCTTTTTTAAAAAATACTATTTCCTTATCTTTTACTTCGATTAATATACAATCTCCTTCCTTAAACTTACCAGCTAATATTTTTTCGGAAATAGGAGTTTCAATTAATTTTTCGATAGTCCGCCTTAATGGGCGAGCTCCAAAATTGGGATCATAACCCGCTTTAGCTAATAGTTCTTTAGCCTTTTCTGTTGCTTCAAGGTCAACTTTTTGCTCTTCTAATAGTTTTTTCACTTCCTTCAACATTAAATCAGCTATTTTCTTAATCTCCTCTCTGGTAAGAGATTTGAAAACTATTATCTCATCAATTCGATTTAAAAATTCTGGTCGGAACGTTTTATTCAACTCTCCCGTTACTTTTTCTTTTATTTCTTTATAAGACATTTCTTCAGGCTCATTAGTCCCTCTAAATCCTAAAGTAGTTCCTTTTTTAATTAAGGTAGCTCCTACATTGGAAGTCATAATTATTACTGTATTTTTAAAATCTACCACTCTTCCCTGTGAGTCAGTTAATCTACCATCTTCAAAGATCTGTAATAATATATTAAAAACATCTGGATGAGCTTTTTCTATTTCATCTAACAATACTACCGAATAAGGTTTTCTCCTAATCTTTTCAGTCAATTGACCCCCTTCCTCATATCCCACATACCCTGGAGGGGCGCCAACCAATCTGGAAACAGCAAATTTTTCCATATATTCAGACATATCTAAACTTACCATAGCATTTTCATCGCCAAAAAGAAATTCTGCTAAACTGCGAGCCAATTCCGTCTTGCCTACTCCAGTTGGTCCTAAGAAGATAAAAGAACCAATGGGACGTTTGGGATTTTTCATGCCAGCTCGGGCTCTTCTTATTGCTCTTGAAATAGATATTATAGCTTCATCCTGTCCAATTATCCTTTTGTGTAACTCTTCCTCCATGCGGAGTAACTTTTGCGCTTCTTCTTCTTTCAATGAAAAAACAGGGATGCCGGTCCAACTGGATACAATTTCGGCAATATCCTCTTCAGTAACTTCCACTTTGTTAATCCTCTTACCTGTTTCCCATTTCTCTTTTACTTTTTGAAGTTCAGCCTCTAACTTCTTTTCTCTATCTCTTAATTGAGCTGCCTTTTCGAACTGTTGCAACTTTACTGCTGATTCTTTTTCTTTTCTTACTCGATTCAACTGCTCTTCCATTTCTTTTACATCTGGAGGAGAAATAGTGTTTTGCAATTTAATCCGGGAAGCTGCTTCATCTACCAAATCAATAGCCTTATCCGGTAAAAATCTACCAGAAACATATCGGGCGGATAGACGAGCTGCTGCCTCTAAAGCCTGGTCAGTTATTTTTACCTTATGATGAGCTTCATATTTATCTCTAAGTCCTTGCAAGATTTTAATAGTCTCTTCTATTGAAGGTTCAGAAATATTAATTGGCTGAAATCTTCGTTCCAGGGCAGCATCTTTTTCGATATACTTTCGATATTCATCAGCAGTAGTTGCGCCAATAACTTGTAGTTCTCCTCGCGCCAAGGCGGGTTTTAATATATTAGAAGCATCGATCGCCCCTTCCGCTGCTCCTGCGCCTACTAAGGTATGAATCTCGTCGATAAATAGGATGATCTCATTTGAATCCTGAACTTCTTTAACAATTTTCTTCAATCTCTTTTCAAATTCGCCTCGATACTTAGTACCAGCCACAATTAAAGCTAAATCAAGACAAACAATTCTTTTATTTTTTAATATTTCTGGGACATCATTATTATCTATCTTTTGTGCTAACCCCTCCACAATAGCCGTTTTTCCTACGCCAGCTTCTCCTATTATACAGGGATTATTTTTCTTTCTTCTGCTTAAAATTTGTATTACTCTTTGAATTTCCATGCCTCTACCAATAACCGGGTCTAATTTATCCTCTCTGGCTAATTTGGTTAAATCTCTCCCAAATTCATCTAAAGCAGGGGTTTTAGTTAATCTTTTCCCTGCAGCAGAGGGAAAACTTTGAGCTTCACTTTTCATTAGAATTTTCATAACTTCTGTGTAAACATTATCTGGATTAACGCCCAAATCTGCTAAAATTCTAATCGCTACTCCACTTCCTTCTTTAATTAAACCTAATAATATATGCTCTGTACCAATATAATTGTGTTTCAATTGGCTCGCTTCTTGGGAGGCTAATTCTAAAACTTTTTTAGCCCGGGGAGTGAAGGCAATCTCGCTTACCTGCTGATATTCACCTCTTCCCACCAGTCTTTCTACCTCTTCTACAACCTTATCAGCATCCACCCCTAATTCTTTTAAAACCTGAGACGCAACTTCATCTTCTTCTTTTACTAAACCAATAAGAATATGTTCAGTTCCTATATAATCATGATTAAAATTTATCGCTTCTTCTTGAGCTATCATTATAGCCTTCTTTGCTTTTTCAGTGTACCTTTTAAACATTATATACACATCCTTTCTCTTGAATAGGTAATTTTATTTCTAATTAATATTGCCCTTTGCAAGTCTCGGTCATAAGGACTTAACTCTTTACCTGATAAGATTTGTAAATAAGCAGGTTGAATCAACAACATCAATTTATTTATAGTTCCCAGGCCAGGATACGAGATTATTCCTAATTCTACTCCAAATCTCAATTTAGATAAAAGCTTCATTGTCTCCGCTGAAGATATAATTCGAGCATTACTCAAGATACCATAAGCCCTCCAAACCTGATCTTCCAGCTGACTTTTGGATTCAGATAATAAATTTTTTCTCATCTTCTGCTCCTGGCTTATTATTTGTTGATTAACCTTTTCTAAATTGTCGATAATCTCCTCTTCAGATAGACCTAAAGTAATCTGATTGGAAACCTGAAAAAGATTTCCCATCACTTCAGTTCCTTCACCATAAAATCCTCTTACTACATAACCTATTTTGGATATCGCTTTTAATACATCATTTACCCTATTTAACATTACTAAGGCCGGTAAATGCAACATCACTGAAGCCCTCAATCCAGTTCCTACGTTAGTTGGACAGGAGGTTAAGTATCCTTCTTTCTCGCTGAAGGCATAGGTAACCTTTTTCCCAATTTCATCATCAATTTGATTAATAAATTTCCATATTTTATTCAACTGTAAGCCGGAAAGTAGGTATTGGATTCTAAAATGGTCTTCTTCGTTAATCATTATACTTAAAGTCTCTTTTTGATTAAAAACACACCCTCTATAGAGATGCTTCTCTCGAGCATGGTAAATACTTATTAGATGTTTTTCCACTAAAAATTGATTTTCTAAAGAGCTCAGTTCATCTAATAAAAGTAGATTAGAATCTCTAAAAAGAGAACTTTTATCTACAACCTGTTTGCTCAATTCAAATATATTCTTTAGTTCTGCTTGATCAGCTCGGGGTGGAAAAGGAATACCTTCCATATTTCGAGCTAATCTAATCCGAGAGCTTATTACTATATCAGATAGGGCCCCTTGTCCACTAGTCCATTCAGCAGTAGATTTTTTCAAATTCTGCAATAGTGTCTCTTTTCTATTATTTTGCATTTTATTTCTTTAGCACTCCTTCAAGTTTTAATATCTCATCTCTTATCTTCGCGGCTTTCTCATACTCTTCCTTTATCACTACTTCCCGTAATTCCTTTCTGAGCTGCTTTATTTTCTTAATTTTATTTAACTTACCCCTAGCCCGGCGAGGGATCTTACCTACATGTTCACTGCTACCATATAATCTTCTAAGAAGAGGGGTTAATTGGTCTCTAAAATCGTGATAGCACACACTACAACCTAACTTTCCAGATTGTTTAAATTCTTCATAGGTTAAACCACAATTTTTACATTTTATCTCTTTAGCTGGGACAATTCCTTCCTCTTTGTTATAAAGGTCAATGGCTTTTAATAATCCGGCTAATAAATCATTAATATTAAATTGAGGGAGAGGAAATATAGAAATTTTATCGCTAAAAACAGCAGCACAGTCTTTACAAAGATGAAACTCAGTCTTCTGTCCACCAACAACTTTAGCAATAGTAATAGTGGCTTCTTTTTTCTTACAAATTTGACATAACATTATAATTGGTTTTCCTCCAATAATTTTTATTCTTTCTTTAATATCACTATAAATCTGATTTCACATAAATTATAATTTATTCTATAAATAATTGTCAATTGACACATAACTCGCTGATTCAAGGAATAACTGTTCTTTATATTATTTTTATTTTATTCTGGCTTCTGACTTCTGGATTCTTAATTCTGTATTTATTCAATTTAGTTATTATTTCTTATCTTACAAACTTTAATATTAAATCCATTATTTCGGTAATCATATCCTGAGGGATATCCTCAGAATCAAGGGATGAATTAAACCAGGAATTGACGTGATTCTCTAAAAGCAGTTTACTCACTTGATTAAGAGCTGATTTAACTGCAGCAATTTGAACCATAATGTCTGAACAAGATCTTTCTTCAATAATCATCCCCTGTATGCCCCTGATCTGTCCTTCTATCCTTTTTAATCGACTTAATATTTTTATTTTTTCTAATTGATTAAACTGTGAATTATTCATAACAGAAACAATTTATTCCTATATTTATTATACCCTATGGGGGTATAATAATAATACAACTACCTGATTAAATTGTCAAGTTATTATTCGCATCGCGTATCGAGTATTGCGTATTGCGTAAAGGAAAAAGAAAAATGAATTAAAACCGAGAACCGAAAACTGAAAACCAATTTTTCTTATTTATCTAAAAACTATTTACTATCGAACTAATAGACAGGCGAGACGCCTGTCCCACTTTGGGCATGATGCATCGTGCCTCTACTCCTGAATTATAGTTTTCTTCACGCGATACTCGATACGCAATACGCGATACGATATACCAACGACTAGTTTAGTATAATTTTAAATAGTAGTGTGATATAATAATTTTGAAATAAGTTTCTGATTAATTAACACAGTTATATGATAAATAAATTTAAAAAAAGAATGTGTAAATATTGCAAAACAAACTTAATATAGAAAAATGAGGGAAAATAATAACAAAGAAGAAGAAATAAAATTTTTAGCTGATAAAATGTTGGGTAAATTAGCTAAGTGGTTACGTATTTTAGGTTACGATACCACTTATCCTATTACCGATGAAGACTTAGCTCTTATCCTTACTGCCCGTCAAGAAAATAGAATATTGCTGACCAAAGATACTAATCTTATAAAAAGACGAAATATCTGCGACTTTTTATTTATTAAGGGTAATCTATGGGAGGAGCAATTATCTGAGGTGATAAAGGGGTTAAAAATTAAAATTGATTTTAAGTCAAAAATATTTTCTCGTTGTTCGTTATGTAATACTCCTACTATAAAGATAGATAAAATAAAAGTCGAGGGTTATGTTCCGCCATATGTCTTTTTAACTCAAAACGAATTTGTTTATTGCCCTTCTTGTAAAAAATATTACTGGAAAGGAACTCACTGGGAGAGAATGACCCAAAAAGTTCAAAATTTATTAGGTAAAACCTCTATGCCGGGAAGTTTCTTTCCTCCTAAAAATTCTAAAGAAGCTCCACCCCCTGTAGAAATATGAGTTATTTTTTCGGCTACTCCTACCTTATCAATTGCCGCAATTGAGTCTCCTCCGCCAATAACAGTGGTTGCCTTGTTTTCCATATCGGCTAAACATCTTGCTATCCTATTAGTCCCTTTGGCAAATTTCTCTATTTCAAATACTCCTACTGGTCCATTCCAAAATATAGTCTTTGCCTTTTTAATTTCTTTCTCGAACTCAATTAAAGAACTTTTACCTAAATCCACCCCGATACCATCTTTGGGGATGTTATCTATTCCAACCAGTTTACCTTCTACCTTTTCTGATACCTCTTTGGTTATTACTAAATCAAGCGGTAAAAGTATTTTACCACCCTTTTTTTCTGCTTCTTTTAACATTTTTCTAACTACTTCCAAGTCATATTCTTCTAATAGTGAATTACCAACCTCATACCCTAAACCAGCCAAACAGGTATAACTCATCCCTCCGGCAATCAAAATTTTATCCGCTATATCTAATAAATTCTGGACAATATCGATTTTCCCGGATATTTTTGCTCCCCCTAACAGGACTACAAAAGGTCTTTCGGGATTCTTCAATAAATTGCTCAATACCTCTACCTCTTTGGCCATTAAAAATCCAGCACATGATGGCAATATC
>DAOWEX010000021.1:0-2974 GCA_030638265.1 Atribacterota bacterium | reverse complement strand
AGGTATTTTATAATTCTCTAATTTCTTAAATCTTTTTACCTGAATCTCTTGTCGTTTAATATATCCCGCATATTTGATTTGAATTTCTACTTGCTCAATTACTTCTGCAGGAAGTTCTAGTCTATTTGGATCAATAGAAGCAGTTTGGCTATAGGTTACCTCAGGTCTGGTAAGTAAAATAGCTAAATTAGTTGCCTCAGAAATAGGAGTAGTTTGCAATTTGTGCAGTAAATTATTTACTTCTTTAGTAGGATGAATGATTACTCCTCTTAATCTTTCTTTTTCTTTTTCAATTAATTCTTTTTTTTTCAGAAATTTTTGGAATCTTTGTTCCGGAATTAATCCCACCTTATATCCATAAGGAATGAGCCTTAAATCAGCATTATCCTGTCTTAACAAAAGTCGATATTCCGCTAAACCGGTTCTTAGTCGATAGGGCTCAGTTATACTTTTGGTAACTAAATCATCTATCTCAACGGCAATATAAGCTTCTGAGCGATCAAGGATTAAGGGTTCTTTTCCAGCAATAAGCTGGACTGCATTTATTCCTGTTAGCAATCCCTGTTCAGCTGCCTCTTCATAACCGGAGGTTCCATTGATCTGCCCTGCCAGGAATAAACCTTTAATCATTTTAGTTTCTAAAGAATATTTTAATTGGTTGGGATAAATTATATCATATTCAATGGCATATCCATATCTAATAATTTTGCAATTTTCTAACCCCCTGATAGTGCGTATGGCCTCCTGTTGAGCATTAGCAGGGAGACTGGTAAAAAATCCTTGGAGATAAATTTCTTCTGTATTGTAACCTTCGGGTTCTAAAAATATCTGATGAGATTCTTTTTCAGGAAACCTAATTATTTTATCCTCTACAGAAGGACAATATCTAATAGCTGCACTTTGGATAGTGCCATTAGAGAGGGGTACTTGATGGATATTATTTTGAATTACCTGGTGGGTTTTCTGATTGGTTCGAGTCATAAATACCGAAAAATCTTTATATATTTTGCCCTCATTTTCAAAGGAAAAGGCCAAAGGGATATCAGCACTCTTTTGTTCTTCCATTTTGGGAAAATCTACTGTTCTTCTATCTATCCGAGGAGGGGTACAGGTATTTAATCTCCCTATTTTAAAACCCAGATCTCTAAGGTTCTCAGCAAGGACAATCGAGGAAAGTTCACCTGCTCTTCCTGCTGAATAGGTGGTTTTCCCAATATAAATTTTACCATTTAAAAATGTTCCGGTAGTTAAGATAACCGTGGGTGCAGAAAATTCTAAACCACTTTTGACTATTACCCCTTCCACCTTAAAATTATTTACTATTAATTTTGTCACCATTTCCTGCTTTAGATCTAAATTTTCCTGGGTCTGTAGGGTACGTATCATTTCTTGAGTATATAATCTTTTATCAATCTGTGCTCGTAGTGCCCACATGGCTGGACCTTTGCTGGTATTTAACATTCTGATATGAATGGTCGATTTATCCGTATTTTTAGCCATTTCTCCACCCAGGGCATCGATTTCTCGAGCTACATGGCCTTTACCCGGTCCCCCGATTGAGGGATTACAGGGCATAAGGGCGATATTGTCTATATTGGAAGTTAAAAGAAGTGTATGAGCACCCATCCTGGCAGCAGCTAAAGCGGCCTCACAGCCAGCATGTCCTGCTCCTACTATAATGACATCGTATTGATATTGTTTCACTTTTTAGTTTCTCCTTTATTTTGCATCAAAGTCAAAAATTGTACTTATTCAGTTATCTTGCAATTCCTGTAAAAGTGAAGATTTATTTTTTTATAATTTTGTTTAGCACATTCTAATATATTTTATGCTTTTTCGCAAGTTGGAATATTATTAATTTTGTTTAATTTCAGGTTTTTGTTTTATTACTATAGAGGAGTTTATAAGAGCATAAAAAGTGCTGAACAAAAAAATAAAAAGCATCTTAATATTTTAATTGCCTGAAAAATATTAATATGTTATACTTTAAAACGGAGAGATGACCGAGAGGCCGAAGGTGGTTGCCTGCTAAGCAATTGAGCGGGTATAAACCTGCTCCGAGGGTTCGAATCCCTCTCTCTCCGCCAGTTTTAGGTGTTAAGAGGAATACTCTATTGCACGATTTGCGAAAATACCATGGTAATTTTAATTATACCATCGGTAAAAACAAAACAGATTATTCATCATGTATTTTAATTGAAGATGTTTAAAAAATTTGCCTTAACCTTTAAAGGTGACGGCAAATTTTTTATTAATAATAATTAACTTGATATTTAAATTGTAAATAAAAATATCATATTAAAGGAGGAGAAATTATGAAATTAGATAGAGGTGATTTCGAAACGGAAAATCTAATTGTTTGGGAGAAGACAATAAAGGGATTATTTCCTATTGCTATCCCAAACAATTGTATCTGGAAAGACATTGATGGCATAATTTCAATTTTAAACAAAATAACTTCTGTAGACAATTTAAATCATGTTCTATTTCCTGCCGGTGGAGGTCATGATTTAATAGGAACTAAAAAATCATTTGAGGAAGATTGTATTGAATTTAAAACCCCCAACTCAGTCAGAATTGTTAAACCGAAAGTATTGGAATTCAATTATTTCCCCAATAACATAGATTGGGCTTATTTTCGCTTAGAGACTAGTGCTTTAAAACCAATTACTCCCGATATTGACCCATCTTTTATAAAAGAAAAGCTAACAGAATTGGAGCCAGGCTATTATGCAGAAAAAGAAGTATGGGAAAAGGGCTATCTGGGATATGATGAAAATGGTAATAGAATTCTACTGCCTAAAAGCGCAAGAATAATCTCTAGATATTTTAAAGGATCATTTGTAATATTCGCCCAGGGTTCTCCCTATAATAAAAATCATGTTACTTATGATGCCAGGCACGATAAGATGAATAGTAAAAAATTTAGACAATATATTGAAAAGTGTATTATAAAATTTAGTGAATAAATTTT
>DAOWEX010000009.1:0-7871 GCA_030638265.1 Atribacterota bacterium | reverse complement strand
TTAGTGGGTACATCGTCCCAAATAGGAAACATAAAATTATCACGCCTTTAGATAGTCGTTAATCGTTAGTGGACGCTATTAACAAAAATATTATAACATAAAATTTTATTTTTACCTTTTATGGTGGATAGCGTTTAGAGGTAGCGGATAATAAAACTAGCGTAGAGCGGATAGTAAAGAAAGAAGAAAATAGAAGACAGGAGCCAGAAGCCAAGTTTGTATCTCGTATCTCGTGAATCGTATCTCGTAAAAAAATAGAATTCAGGAACCAGAAGTCATAATATATGAATCAATTCTGAATTCTGACTACTGAATACCTTAATAATTATTTTGCTTTAAATTCATCAGGGGATTGATTAACTAAATTAAAATTATATAATATTTTCTTAACAATTCTTTCCGAAGCTTTTCCATCGCCATAAGGATTAATATTTCTGGTCATTTCCAGATATTTCTCTTTATTGTCTAATAGTTCCTTAACTTCTTTAATAATCTTTTTGCTATTAGTTCCAATTAATTTTACTACACCTGCTTCAACTGCTTCTGGCCTTTCTGTCTCCTCCCGTAATACTAAAACTGGCTTTCCTAAAGAAGGTGCTTCTTCTTGTATGCCCCCTGAATCAGTAAGTATAATATATGATTTAGACATTAAATTAACCATATCTTTATAATCTAAAGTATCGAGAAGCAAGACTTCTTTTCTACTTTCTAAAATTTCGTTCACATTTTTTCTTATCTCGGGATTTTTATGAATTGGAAAAATTATTAATAAATCAGAATAATCATCTATGAGCTTAATTAAGGCCTGGCAAGTTTCTCTTAATGGTCTCCCCCAATTCTCTCTTCTGTGCATAGTTACCAAAATAATTTTTTTCTCAAATATTTTTACATCTCGCAATAGAGGCTCTCTAAAAATATAATTCTCTTTAATCATTAAAAATAAAGAATCTATTACCGTATTTCCACTAATAAAAACATTCTCTCTTTTTATCCCCTCAGATAGTAAATTTTTACAGGAATTTTCAGTTGGAGTAAAGTGAAGGTCAGCTAATACACTGGTTAAATGACGATTTATTTCTTCTGGGAAAGGATAATATTTATTATTAGTTCTAAGACCGGCTTCAATATGGCCAATTTTAATTTTCTGGTAAAAAGCAGCTAAAGCTCCGACAAAGGTAGTAGTAGTATCACCCTGTACCAAAACCATAGATGGTCTTTCTTTTTTTAATATTTTTTCAATACCTAAAAGGCTATTCTTGGTAATATGTGATAATGATTGACCTTGTTTCATAATATTTAAATCATAATCGGGGTGAATTTGAAAAATCTCTAACATTTGATCTAACATTTCACGATGTTGACCAGATACAATAATTTTTGATTCAATAAGATGAGGGTATTTTTTTACTTCAGATAGTATGGGGAACATTTTTATAGTTTCGGGGCGGGTTCCAAAAATTACAGCAATTTTTATTTTATTCATAATAAATCTCAGTTACTCCTGCTTCTTTTAGTAATTTTCGAGCTAATTCATCTGGATATTTTTCTTTATAGATAATCTTTGTTATTCCTGAATTTATAATCATTTTAGCACAAGTAACACAAGATTGAGTCGTACAATACAATACACTACCTTTAATACTAATACCATATAATGCAGCTTGTACAATAGCATTTTGTTCGGCATGTAGACCCCTACATAATTCCTGTCTTTCTCCTGAAGCAACCTTTCTCTTTTCTCTTAAGCAGCCTATTTCCAGACAATGGGGTAACCCTCTGGGAGCACCATTATATCCGGTAGTAAGTAATCGCTTATCTTGAACAATTACTGCACCCACCTTTCTTCGTAGGCAAGTAGAGCGTTTTGATACTAATTCAGTTATCTCCATAAAATATTCATCCCAAGATGGACGGCTCATAATTATAGATCTCTCCTTTTGAAAAATCTGCGTATAACATCTTGTGTTTAGATAATTTACTTTACATCGCAGCGTAACAACTTTACGCAATATGCGATACGCGATACGTAATACGATAATCTATTTTGTACCAAATAATCTATCACCAGCATCACCTAACCCCGGAACTATATAACCATGTGAATTTAGTCTTTCGTCTACAGCTGCCGTATATATCTTGATTTCGGGATGGTATTTTTGCAAATAATTTATTCCTTCCGGAGCAGCAATTAAGCACATAAACTTTATATCCATTGAACCATTTTTTTTCAAATAATCTACACAAGCAACAGCTGTCCCCCCTGTAGCTAACATTGGGTCAACTATAATAATCTTTCTATTTTTAATATCGGATGGTACTTTGGCATAATATTCCACTGGTTTCAAAGTTTCAGGATTTCGATAAATGCCAATATGTCCTACTTTAGCAGGTGGAATAAGTTTTAAAATACCATCTACCATCCCCAAACCTGCCCTCAAAATAGCTATAATAGCAATATTTTTTCCAGAAACTACCTTACTTTTTGCCTTTCTAATTGGAGTTTCTATTTCTATTTCTTTTAATTCGATTTCCCTGGTAACTTCATAAGCCATTAAATTGGATAATTCATCTACCAATTCTCTAAACTCTTTCACTTGTGTGTTCTTATCTCTAATCATAGTTAATTTGTGCTGTATTAAAGGGTGATCTAATATAATTACTTCAGACAATGACTCTTCCTCCTTATTTCTCGTATTTCGTATCGCGTTCGAATTTATTTATAGATTTTATTTTCTTTTAGTTTAATCTTATTTAAACGATTAATGTGTCTTTTTTCCTGGCTAAAATCAGTATTTAGCCAAATTCTCACAATTTCTTTAGCCAATCCTACATCAATAACTCTTGCTCCTAAGGTTAAAATATTTGCATCATTATGTTCTCGAGTATTTCGAGCAGAAAATATATCATGACACAATGAAGCTCTGATACCTTTAATTTTATTAGCAACTATTGACATTCCAATCCCTGTTCCACAAATCAATATTCCTCTATCATACCGTCCATTTTTTACTTCAACAGAAACTTTAAAACCTATATCTGGATAATCGACAGATTGTTCATTATTGCATCCAAAATCTGTATATTCTATATTTAGTTCTTGTAAATATTGTTTTAAGCTCTCTTTTAATCTATAACCTCCATGATCACTTCCCAAAGCTATTTTCATACTTATATATCACCACCACTATTTACTATTTTCTTCGATAATTATATCCGCAATTTTCTCTAAACTTACCTTCAATTCTTTTGCAACAATTCTATAAAATTCAACTTGCTTTCCAATCGGATCAATTATTTCATTGTCCCTTTCGTTATTCGGAATGCTTCTAAATTCATTTTTTAAAGCATATTTTTTAAGAAGAAAAGTCTTATTTTGCACAAAAGGAAATTCTTTCTGGATATATTCTTTATGTTCATTTGACATAACTAAAATCAAATCTGCTTTTTTAACCAGTTCTTTCCGCAATGGCTGGGCTTGATGTTGAGAAATATCTATACCTTGTTCAAGCATAACTAAAGTTGCTTCGGAAGTTGGACTCATTCCTAAAATAGCAGAAATTCCCGCAGATTGAATATTATATCTATAGGAATTTTCTACATTTTCTTTTAACATCTTTTCAAACATACCTTGAGCCATAATACTTCGGCAGGTATTTCCGGTACAGACGAATAATATGGTCTTAATCATTCTATTTAAGCTCCATGTATTGATTCGTATCTCGTATCTCGTATCTCGTATCTCGTATAAAGTATTTTTTCATATTGCTTGTAGTGCTTATTTTGTCATTGCGAGGGAGTTAAACGACCGAAGCAATCTCATAAAATTATATTAATCTTTCTTGCAATGACATGCTTTACAGTTTATTATATAAATCTTTCCATTCAGGATTAATTCCTTTAATCAATTCGATCTTCTTATGCCTTGAACCTGCTTTTATCTGTTTTTCTCTTAAAATGGCATTTTCTGGGTCATTAAATATTTCAAAATAAACCAATTTATCAATATTATATTTTTTAGTAAATCCCTTAATTATTTTTTCTTTGTGTTCCCAAATTCTTTTCTTTAAATCACTGGTAATCCCGGTATATAGAACTGTATTTATCTTATTAGTCATTATATAGACATAATATTGTTTCCAATTATAAGGGATTGCCACGGGTGGCACTCAAGTAACATTGAGTGCCACCCTCGCAATGACTACTTTATTATGAGATTGCTTCGTTGCGTTGCTCCTCGCAATGACGATATATGCGATGCTATTATAGACTCCTGGATTCTAGCTTCTGACTTCTGTTTTCTTTACTATATACGATATACGATATACGATTATTATTTTCTGTATGCTATTACTACTCTCTCTATCCCAGAATAATCTTTAAAAATTTCTACATTTTTTCTATAATTATTTTCTTTTAAAATCAATTCTTTTATTGTTTTTGCCTGATTCAAACCTACTTCTAAAGCTATAAAACCATCTCTTTTTAAAAATTTAGGGCTTCCCTCAATAATTTTACGATAATAATCTATTCCGTCAACTCCTCCATACAAAGCAATATCTGGCTCATTATCTTTTATCTCAGGAGGCAATAATTTAAAATCATCTGAATTTATATAAGGAGGATTTGAGATAATTACATCTAAACTATTTTTTTCTATTTTACCCAGAAAAGGTCTAAATAGATCTCCCTGTAGAAATATTATTTTATCTTCACAATTATGTTTTTGAGCGTTTTTCAATGCTACTTGTAAAGATTTCTTAGATATGTCAGTGGCATAAATAGTAATATCTTTAATAAATTTGGCAATACTTATAGCAATTATTCCTGTACCGGTTCCTAAATCAACTATCTTTAAATGTGAAGATGATTTTCTTTTTTTTAATTTTTCAATGACTCTTTCCGCTAAAATCTCAGTTTCCGGCCGAGGAATTAAAACACCTTTTTCTACTAAAAAATCCATCCCCATAAACTCTTGATATTTGGTTATATATTGGAGAGGGATTTTTCTTATTCTTTCCTGAATCATATTTTCTAATTGTTTTTTTTCTTTATTCTTTAATGCCCTATTAGAATTTAAGTATATTTCACTCCTATTCATTTTTAAAAAATAACTTAATAAAAGTTCCGTTTCTCTTTCTGGATTAATAATTTCAACACTCTTAAATAATTTGCTAACCCATTTTAAAGTTTGTCCGATAGTTTTAAATTTATCCTCAGTTACCAACATTATGTAAATCATCACTGCTTTTTTTCATATTTTCTGATAAAGTACGTATTAAATTGTCCAGATTTCCCTCTAATATTTCTTCTAAATTATGCAAAGTCAAATTTACACGATGGTCAGTAATTCTATTTTGAGGGAAATTGTAAGTTCTAATCCTTTCGCTTCTATCACCTGTACCAACTTGATTCTTTCTTTTCTTAGCAATCTCTTCATGCTTTTCTCTTTCTACTTTGTCTAAAAGTCTTGCTCTTAATATTTTTAAAGCCTTGGCTTTATTTTTATGTTGAGATTTTTCATCTTGACAGGTAACTATCATTCCTGTGGGAATATGAGTAATCCTCACTGCTGAATCTGTAGTATTAACACTCTGACCTCCTGGCCCGGTAGAACGATATCGGTCAATTTTCAAATCATTGGAATCAATTTCCAATTCAACCTCTTCTGCCTCCGGAAGTATAGCTACGGTAACAGTTGAAGTATGTATCCTCCCGCTGGATTCAGTTATAGGAACGCGCTGGACCCGATGCACTCCACTTTCGTGTTTTAATCTTTTATAAACTTCTTTTCCCGTTATGCCAAATATTATCTCTTTAAATCCTCCAATCTCAGTAGGATTGGAACTCATTACTTCCGCTTTCCATCCATTATTTTCCGCAAAGTGAGAATACATTCTAAATAGATCGCCCACAAAAAGAGCTGCCTCATCACCACCAGCACCTGCTCTAATCTCTACAATAATGTTCTTTTTATCATAAGGGTCTTCTGGAAATATGAGTTCCTTTAGCTCTTTTTCCAAACTCGTCTTTTTCCCTTTTAGTCCTTCTAATTCGTCCTTTATTAGATTTTTAAATTCGATATCTTGTTCTATGTCAAGCATTTTAAAATTTTCCTCAATTTCGCCTATTATGTCTTTGTATTTTTTATATTTCAAGACTACCTTGGAAATGTCAGAATGCAACTTTGCATATTCTTGAAATTTAATCTGATTATTGATAATCTTAGGGTCAGCAAGAAATGCATTCAGTTCTTCATATTTTTTTTCTAATTCTTCTAATTTTTTAAACATTATTTGCCACTTCTTATTTTATAATTTCATCATGCTCAGGCAGTACTCCCTGTAAAGCCTCTATCGCAACTTCTATCTGGCTATCATCAGGTTCTTTTGTAGTAAGTCTCTGAAACCATAATCCCGGCATTACTGCCCATTTCACTAAAGTCTTATCTATGTTTTTTGCTGATAATTTCAATATTTCATATGATAGTCCAGCTATTAAAGGAATTATGGCTATTCGATAAGCTACCCTTAAAAGCAAAGTTTGTTTTCCTAATAAAGAAAACACTAAAACACTTATTACTAAAACAATAAAAATAAAACTTGTTCCACATCGAGGATGTAAAGTACTATATTTTTTTACATTATTAACACTAAGTTCTTCTCCTGCCTCATAGGTATATATTACTTTATGCTCCGCACCATGATATTCAAATACTCTTTTAATGTCCTTTATTTTTGATATAAAGTATAAATAAAGCAAAAATATACTAATTCTCAATATTCCTTCGAATAAATTATAAACCATTATGTTAGAGAGATATCTATCTAAATATCGGGCTATACCAGTCGGAAGAGCTATAAAGATAATAATAAACAGAATAAAGGCAAACAAAATAGTAAAAAACATTTCTACTTTATTTATTTTATCTTCTTCTCCTGTAGCTTGTTCTGCTGAATAGGTCAATGCTTTCAAACCAAGAGTTAAAGACTCGATTAAAGTAATTATCCCTCTAAAAATAGGTAATTTCAAGAATTTTATTTTATTGGATAATGATTTTAATTTACATATTTTTAAAATAATCTCTTTATCGGGTTTGCGAACAGCAATAGCATATTTAAGAGGAGATTTCATCATTACTCCTTCTATTACTGCTTGGCCACCATAGTTACATTCAGCATTTTTCATTATTTTAAATTAACTCCTTATATCTTTTATTTTTTAGACCAGGGTTTACCGCAGGATAATTCACCCTCGGGACAAGATCCCGAAATGCAATGCGGACCTGCATTTTCAAATATATTCGGGGCGATGGCTTTAACTTCTTTTAACATTCTTTTTGCCAATTCTCTAATCTCCCATTGGGCCCTATTACAACATCTTATTTTAAAAATGTGTAGTAATTCTCGAGCATTAGCAGTTACTATCATCTTAGTTTCCACAGCTTGAGGTAAAATATATCTGGCGTCTTCTATTGCTATATTATGATCTAAAAACAAATTATAACTTTCATCTAACTTTTTTATAGTATCAGTATATATTTTAATTAATTTTTTATCTTTTGCAATAGATTTAGGGATAACATAGGGAAATCCTTTTTTCTTTATTTTAACATATCTTTGACTTTGTTGGGAAAAAGATGCTATTCTATGCCTAACTAACTGATGCGAAGTAACTCTGGATATTCCCTCTATGGCAAAAGTAAAGGTAGTATGCTCCAAAACAGAATAATGCCCTAATTTTATTATCTTTTTAATTAATTTTGTTATCGATTCATCGGAAAGCTTTTCATTTAATTCATCAATATCTGAGGCAGAATAGCATAATCTTGCTGATTGGGCGACAATTCTTTCAGGATTTTTGGTATAATTTAT
>DAOWEX010000032.1:0-3797 GCA_030638265.1 Atribacterota bacterium | reverse complement strand
TTCTTCTCTGTATTCTTTAATATTCTTTATATTCTCTTCCTCTTCTTCTTTTTCCGGGGCATGGAATAAAACATGAATCAATAATACTAACATTCCGCACACTATCGCGGTATCGGCAAAATTAAAAACCGGCCAGATTCTAAAATCTATAAAATCTATTACCATTCCATTAACTCTCACCCGATCAATGAGATTGCCTATTGCACCACCCAGGACAAGCGTTAAGGGGATGTACATAAAATGGTCTTTTTTGAAAATTAGTTTTTTGTAAATTAAAATAATCAAAATTACGGAAATTGATGCCGCTATTACAAAGAATATTGTTTGGTATTTAAAAAGCCCAAAGGCGGTATATGGATTCTCTATATAAGTAATATGAAATATCCCTTCAATTACCGGTATAGACTCTCCAATATGCATGCTGTGCTGAATGTACAATTTACTTGCCTGATCAAACAATATAATAAATAGGGTAAAAATTATAAATCCCATGGTATTTCTTTTACTCCTCAAAATGTTCATGCATTACTTTAGCACATTTTCCACAAATAGTCGGATATTTCTGGTCTCCTCTAACTGTCTCACTATAACACCAGCATCTTTCACATTTCTTACCAGGTGCTTTAGTTATTGATACTTTAATAGCAGAAATTTCTTCCCCTGGATAGATATCAGATGGCAGATCTTTTTCTCCATAAAGTACCACTACCTTAGAAACAATAAATATAGTTTCCAGTTGATCCTTAAAAGATGTCAAGTAGTCATAAATTTCCTTGTCCTCAGTATAAATATTTACTTGAGCTTCTAAGGAATTACCAATAAAACCTTCCTGTCTTTTTAATTCTAATGCCTTTAATACATCTTTTCTTATCTTTAAAATTTTATCCCACTTTTGCTCCAAATCTTCATCGATATATTTTTCGTTTATTTTGGGCCAAGAAGTAAGAAAAATACTTGCTTCATCTTCTTTAAGTGCTTTTAAGTATTGCCAGATTTCTTCTGAGGTAAAACTTAATACCGGGGCAATTAGCTTAACTAAATCATTCAATATCTGATACAACACCGTTTGAGCTGACCGACGTCCTATGGAATTAGAAAAAGCAGTATACAACCTATCCTTAATTACGTCTAAATAGAATGAACTAAGATCAATGGTACAAAAGTTATGAACTTCATGATAAAGGGAATGAAATTCAAATTTTTCATAATATTCATTTACTCTCTTAATTAAGTTTTGAAAATTACTTAATAATAATCTATCTAATTCGGTAAGCTTATCATAGGAAATTATATCTGTTTCAGGATTAAAGTCATATAAATTACCCAGGACAAATCGTGCAGTGTTTCTAATTCTTCGATATATTTCTACTAATTGATCTAATATCTTGGTAGAAATCCTGATATCTGTCTTATAATCAGATGATGCAACCCACAGTCTCAATATGTCTGCTCCATATTTTTCAATAATCTCCTGAGGAACTATAACATTACCTAATGATTTAGACATCTTTTTACCCTCTGAATCTACGATAAAACCATGAGTCAAAACAGTTTTATAAGGTGCCTCCTCAAAGGCAGCTACTGAGGTTAAAAGTGAGGTTTGAAACCAACCTCTATGTTGATCTGTTCCTTCCAGATATAATTCTGCTGGCCAATGGAGTTCGTTTCTCTGCTTGAGCACTGCAGCATGACTACATCCTGAGTCAAACCAGACATCCATTATATCTTTTTCTTTCTCAAAATCTTTTCCTTTGCAGTGGGGACACTGATAATCTTCAGGTAAAATATCTTTAGCAGACATAGCAAACCAAGAATTTGAACCTTTTTCTAAAAATAATTCTTTGACCCAATTAATTGTTTCATTATTAACTATGATTTCCCTACATTTTTTGCAATAGAAAACAGGAAGAGGAACTCCCCATACTCTTTGGCGCGAAATACACCAATCAGTCCTATTTTCAACCATTCCATAAATTTTTTCTTTTCCCCACTCAGGAACCCATTGAACTTTTTCTATTTCTGATAAAGCTAAATCACGAAAAGCTTCAATTGAAACAAACCATTGCTCGGTAGCACGAAATACTACAGGTTTTTTACAACGCCAACAGTGTGGGTAAGAATGGATTATTTTACCTAATTTCAATAAGCTACCATTTCCTTTTAATTCTTCTATTATCGCAGTATTACCCTCTTTATAACTTAATCCTTCAAATTTACCACCTTCTTGGTTAAATCTTCCCCGACTATCAAGGGTAGTAAATATCGGTAATTTATATTTCATTGCTATTTCATAATCTTCTTGTCCATGTCCGGGAGCAGTATGGACACACCCTGTCCCTTCATCTAAAGTAGCATGTTCACCTAATATAATTACTGAATCTCTTTCAAAAAGGGGATGTTTACATTTTATACCTTCTAAATCTTGTCCTTTTTTTGTGCCAATAATTTCATAATTTACTATTCTCATTTCCTTCATTACTTTTTCTACTAAGGCAGAAGCTAATAAAAGATTCCCTTTTTCTGTTTTAACTAAACTATATTTAATATCTGAATTAAGAGCAACAGCCATATTCCCCGGGATAGTCCAGGGAGTAGTGGTCCAAATAACTACGTAGTTTTCTCCTAAATTGCTATGAAGAAATATTTTGCCCAGATCATCCTTAACTAAGAATTTTACATAAATGGAATGAGATTCTTTATCATGATATTCAATTTCTGCTGCTGCTAAAGCTGTCTCGCAATTAGCACACCAAAAGACTGGTTTCAATCCTTTATAAATGTAACCCTTAGAAAACATCTTTCCAAATACTTCTATCTGCTCGGCTTCATAAGCAGGATTGAAAGTTAAATAAGGATTATCCCATTCTCCCATTACCCCTAATCGTTTAAATTCTTTTCTTTGTACTTCAATATAATGTTTTGCATATTCTTTACACTTTTTCCTTAATTCAACCGGGTCAATGTCACCTAAAGATACTTTTAGATTTTTTGTAACTTGATATTCTATGGGCAATCCATGAGTATCCCAACCGGGGACATAATGAGCATTAAACCCATTCATAGATTTATACTTGGGAATTATATCTTTTAATATCTTATTATAGGCAGTTCCGATATGTATATTGCCATTTGCATAAGGAGGACCATCATGTAAAATATATTTCTTTAGACCCTTCTTTTTTTCCAATACTTTTTTATATATATCCTGTTCTTCCCAAAATCTTAGCATTTTCGGTTCTTCTTGAGCTAAATTTGCTTTCATTTTAAATTTTGTTTTAGGTAAATTTAAAGTATCTTTATATTCCATAAGAATCCCTCCTAAAGCTTTATAAATATATTAAATAAAAACCCCTTGCCACCTAAAAGGACAAGAGGTTTAAAGTTCTCGTGGTACCACCTAATTTCTTTCATTACCTCACGATAATGATCTCAAGGAGTAAAATATTTAAATATATAGATAAATTCACTCCATTTTTTAACGATATTCACCGTTCTAATCTACTTTTCAAATAATTTCAATTAGAAATATTGAGATGATGTTCGATAGAAAAAATTTACAGGCTTTCACTATCCCTGCTCGCTATAAAATTGCATCTACCTACTCTTCTCTATTCTTATATAATCAATCTATTCTTTTTTTAATTTTTGTAATAATAACACATTAAATCGCTTTATGTCAATCTTTTAGATAGCGTAGAGCGTACAGCGTTTAGCGGATAGTACACATTCCCTCTTAGCTTTTAATGGCATAAGAGCTTGATTCATCAAGCCTGCAAAATACGGGGCGGATGAATCCG
>DAOWEX010000016.1:0-17420 GCA_030638265.1 Atribacterota bacterium | reverse complement strand
TAGCTGATGAACCCCAATTAGATCCTTCTAAAGTTAAAATAACTGGTGCTCAAAGCATATTAGAAAAGATAAAACAGATAATTTGCACTATCGATATTTCCGGAATTAAAGATGATATAAATAAGAAGATAGAGGTAAAAGCATTAGATGCAAACGGAGATGAGGTTAAAGGAGTCAAAATTGAACCAAATATTGTAGAGGCTTCAATTTCTCTAACTCGGGGATACCTTGAGAAAATATTACCAGTAAAACCAAGAATAATCGGAAAACCAGCTCCTGGATATTATATTTCCCAAATATTGGCTAACCCAAATGAAATAAGGATTTTTGGTAACTATTCCAAAATAAGCAATATAGATTCTTTAGAGACTATCCCCATCGATGTAAATGGGATTACAAAAACCTTATCTGTGAAAGTCCCACCGGCCTTAGAAGAGGGATTAAATATAGTAGAAGGAGAGACATCATTAATAGAGGTAACCATCCAAGTTAAGGAAAGCATAATTCAGAAAACCTTAAAAAATATTCCGGTTATACCCCAAGATTTATCGCCTTTTGTCTCTTGTGAGATAGAGCCGAAAGTAGTTGATGTAATCGTAGAAGGACAAAATATTTTAATCGAGAGCATTAAAGAGGAAGATATAAAAGCTTTTGTAGGATTAACCGATAGTTTTCAAGTAGAACAAAAAGTAAAGGTTCAAACAATAATTCCGGAAGGACTTTTATTAATAAGGATTGAACCAGAGGAAGTAATGGTAATAATTAATAAATAGTAATTTGCGCTTTTCATTTTTCGTTTTATTACTAAATACTATTCACTAACGACTAATAAAGAGGTAATTTGTGAAAAGATTATTTGGAACAGATGGTATAAGAGGAGTAGCTAATAGAGAACCAATGACTGCCGAAATGGCATTTCAGATAGGCAGAGCCGGGGCATATTTATTTAAAGATGAAGTTAATCCCAAGATATTAATTGGTAAAGATACTCGGATTTCAGGTGATATGATAGAAGCGGCGTTAATGGCAGGAATATGTTCAATAGGAGTAGATGTATTAAAAGTTGGCATAATGCCTACACCTGCTGTAGCTTATCTTACCAGAGTTTTCCAGGCCAATTGCGGTATAGTTATTTCCGCATCTCATAATCCATTTGATAATAATGGAATTAAATACTTTCAAGGTGATGGATTTAAGTTTTCTGATTTAGAAGAAGAAGAAATTGAGAGAATATATTTTGAAGATTGCGCTAAATATGAATGGCCTACAGGGAAGGATATCGGTAAAATGGAATATTTATCTTCTATAGCAACAAGAAAATATATTGATTATATTAAGACAACTATTTACTCTTACCTTAATTTCAAAGGATTTAAAATTGTATTAGATTGTGCCAATGGTGCTTCTTTTAGTGTTGCCCCCCAATTATTTAACGAATTAGGAGCCAAACTAATTACCATCAACGATAAACCTGATGGAATTAATATAAATCTTAATTGTGGCTCCACACACTCCCTATTATTACAAAAAGAAGTTTTAAAACAACAAGCAGATTTGGGGTTAGCTTTTGATGGAGACGCAGATAGGGTTATTGCTGTGGATGAAAAAGGGAATATTGTAGATGGAGATCAGATTATGGCAATTTGTGCTTTAAATCTTATTAAGAAAGATCAATTACCTAATAAAACAGTGGTAACCACCCTGATGAGTAATTTAGGTTTTGAACAAGTTATTGAACAAAACGGTGGACAAGTTATTAGGACCGATGTAGGTGATCGTTATGTGTTGGAAATGATGAAGAAAGTTAATACATCATTAGGAGGAGAGCAGTCAGGTCATATAATATTTTTACAGTATAGCACTACAGGAGATGGACTGTTAACTTCTTTACAACTTTTAAAAGTAATTCAGGAAGAAGGAAAACCCCTATCTAATTTAGCCTCAGTAATGGAAAAATATCCTCAGATTATTTTAAATTTTAAGGTTAAAGATAAAGAGCAATTCTTTAAAAATATTAAAATAGAAAAGATTGTTAAAGAAATAAAAAACGAACTTGACGGGAAAGGGAGAATTTTTATTCGAGCTTCTGGTACCGAACCATTAATTAGGATTTTATTGGAAGGAGAAGATAGAGAAAAATTAGAGGTAATTTCTAAAGGGCTAAGAGAGGTGATTCAAAAAGAAGATATATAAATAGTATAGCGTATAGCTTACAGCGTGGAGCGTTTAGTGTTTAGTAGGTAGGGGTTCGATTCATCGAACCCGCTAAAAAAATTACCAGAATTCCCGGTCGGATAAATCCGACCCCTACACCAGATTCAAAGATTACAATGACATAAAACATAATAAGCTGAAAACTTGCATTTATACTAACGCCTAAATAGACTGGGTGACCGGTAGATCGGCAGACTGTGTTAGTAGGAGGAGGTGATATTTATCTAATAAGTGACAATTGAATACAAGCGCCAGAACTTGCTCAATATTATATAGCTAAATTTATCAGAGTAAGTTGACGAGGAAGGAGTTTATCGAAAATTCGGCGGATGCTCCTGGGTTTGCCATGCCCTTAGAAGACCTACAAAACTTGCGAGTGATTGCAAGGACAAAGTGGTTTTTACGGTGAGGGTCCATTTAGGGATTCAATAAGACTTTTTTTAAATAAAAATTAGATAGTAATAGTTTTCTTGTTCTGTATTGTTTTTACTTTTAACACCAAAGACTTTTTATGTTTATTACCCTATTATCTTCCTCAATGGATTGATGATAGGGTATTTGTTTTTAAATGATTAATATTTAATAAAAGAAAGGATAAAAAAATGTGTGGAATAGTTGGATATATTGGTCCAAAAGAAGCAGTACCAATTTTGTTAGATGGATTAAAAAAGTTAGAATATAGAGGATATGATTCTGCAGGTATTGCTGTATTGAAAGATAATAAAATTCAAATAAAAAAATGTAAAGGGAAGATAGTCAAATTAGAAAACTTATTAGAAAAAGGTGCTCCAAAAGGTAACATAGGATTAGGGCATACCAGGTGGGCTACTCATGGAAAACCCAACAACTTAAACGCTCACCCGCATAATGGATGTAATTCAGAGATAGTGGTAGTGCATAATGGCATTATAGAGAACTACATGCCTCTAAGAGAAAAGTTAATTTCAGAAGGTCATAAATTTACCTCTGAAACAGATACTGAGGTTCTTCCTCATTTAATAGAAAGCAATTATCAGAATGATCTAACTTTAGCGGTAAAAGAATCAATAGAAGAAATAGAAGGGTCTTATGCTATCGGAGTTATTTCTACTCGTGATCCAGGCAAAATTGTTGCTTCACGTTATGGAAGTCCTTTAATTATTGGAATAGGAGATGGAGAAATGTATCTGGCTTCAGATATTGCCGCCCTGCTTGCTTATACTAATAAAGTAATATTTTTAGAAGAGAAAGAAATCGCTACTATAACTAAAGATAGAGTAGAGGTAATTAATTCTGAGGGCAAGATTTTAGAAAAAGAAATAATAAATATTGAATGGGATGTAGAAATGACCGAGAAGAGTGGGTATAAACATTTCATGTTAAAGGAGATCTTTCAAGAAACTATGGTTATACGCAATAATCTGGAAGGAAGAGTTAATTTAACTACAAATTTTTTAGAGCTTTCAGAAATATCTTTTCCCTTGAAAAATATAAAGGAAATAGAAAAAATATTTATCTTGGCTTGTGGGTCTTCTTATTATACAGCTTTAGTAGGTAAATATATTTTTGAGGAGTTAACCGGTATTCCGGTAGAGGTGGATTATAGTTCTGAATTTAGATACAGAAAAATATTGCTGGGTAAAAAGGATTTAACCATTTTGATATCCCAATCAGGAGAAACTGCGGACACTATAGCTGCTCTAAGAGCTTGTCGGGAAGCTGGCTCTTATATTTTGGCTCTTACTAATGTAAGAGGGAGTACTATCAGCCGGGAAGCAGATAGTGTAATGTATATTAAGGCAGGTCCGGAAATAGGAGTGGCTACTACTAAAGCTTTTATTGGTCAATTAATGTCACTTTATATTTTATCTCTCTATTTTGCTCAAGTTCGAAAGACTATTAATCACACAGAAATTAAAAAAATAATTTTTGAACTGATAAAACTTCCTCAAATAGTTGAAATTGTTTTACTGAAGGAACCAGAAATTATCAAATTGAGCGAAGAATTTTTTAATTATCATAATTTTCTTTACTTAGGGCGGGGGATTAATTACCCTATTGCTTTAGAAGGTGCCTTGAAGCTTAAAGAGATTTCCTATATCCATGCCGAAGGTTATCCTGCAGGGGAGATGAAACACGGTCCTATTGCTCTTTTAGATAAAAGTTTTCCGACAGTAGCAATAGTACCTAAAGACAAAGTTTACACTAAAGTAATTAATAATATAAAGGAAGTTAAAGCTCGAGATACTTTAGTATTGGCCCTTGCAACAGAAGGCGATAAAGAGATTTCCAATATTGTAGATAGAGTATTTTATATGCCCCAGACTTTGGATATATTATACCCTATTCTGTCAGTCATACCTTTACAGTTATTTGCCTATCATATTGCCAATAAACTGGGTTGCGATGTAGATAAACCAAGAAATTTGGCAAAAAGTGTTACTGTGGAGTAAAAGAGATCTAATTAGTTTTAAAATAAAAATATTTTGTAAAATTAAAAAGCAAGAGTATAATTAATTAAAATAAAATTAAGAAAGTTTTTAAGAAGGAGAATTATTGATGAAAAAAGTAACCAAAGAAATGATTTTGGCAAAGGTTAAAGAATTAAAAATAAAGTTTGTAAGATTGAGATTTACCGACATTTTGGGGATGCCTAAAAATGTAGAAATTCCGGTTAGGGAATTTGAAAAAGCTCTTGATGGAAAGATTATGTTTGATGGCTCTTCTATTCAGGGTTTTGTTAGAATTGAAGAATCAGATATGTATTTAAATCCAGATTATTCGACTTTTACGATTAATCCTTGGGAAGAAGAAAAAGATGTAGCCCGAATTACCTGTGATGTTTATAATCCTGATGGTTCACCATTTGAAGGTTGCCCAAGAAATAACCTAAAGAGAGTGGTGAGAGAGGTAGAAGAAATGGGGTTTACTGCTAACTTTGGTCCAGAGATGGAATTTTTTCTATTTTTTAAAGATGAAAAAGGGAAAGCAACTACCACAACTCATGATCAAGGAGGATATTTTGATCTTCTACCTATTGATTTAGGGGAAGAGGCCAGAAGGGATATGGTAATTTCTTTAGAGAAATTGGGATTTGAGATTGAAGCATCTCACCATGAAGTTTCTCCCGGTCAACACGAGATCGATTTTAGATATTCTGATGCCATTACTACTGCTGATAGAATAATGACTTTGAAACTGACTGGTAAAACTATAGCCCTAAAACACAATTTACACGTTACTTTTATGCCTAAACCTATATTTGGGATAAATGGCTCTGGGATGCACACCCATTTGTCTTTATATAAAGATGGTAAGAATATTTTTTATGATCCAGAAGGAAAGTATAAACTAAGTAATGAAGCTTTATATTTTATTGGAGGATTATTAAAACATGCCAAAAGTTTTACCGCTATTACTAATCCCTTAGTGAACTCCTATAAGAGATTGACTCCTGGTTATGAGGCTCCAGTTTATATTGCCTGGTCAGAAAGAAATCGTAGTCCTTTGGTAAGAGTGCCAGCAGCAAGGGGAGAAGGAACCCGGGCAGAATTAAGAAGTCCTGATCCTTCCTGTAACCCTTACTTAGCTTTTGCGGTAATTTTGAAGGCAGGTATGGATGGAATTGTAAATCAGATTAATCCTGGAGAACCTGTAAGTCAAAATATTTATACAATGAGTGAAGAGGAAAAAATATCTTTAGGAATTGAAAGCTTGCCAGCTAATCTGGAAAAAGCCTTAAATGAATTAGAAAAAGATGAAGTAGTAAAATCCGGTTTAACCGATCATATTTTAAAAAATTACCTTGAAGCCAAGAGAGAAGAGTGGGAAACTTATCGTACTCAAGTTCACCAATGGGAATTGGATAGATATTTGACTATTTATTAACAA
The DNA here is from genome assembly GCA_030638265.1 of Atribacterota bacterium. Taxonomy (GTDB): domain Bacteria; phylum Atribacterota; class Phoenicimicrobiia; order Phoenicimicrobiales; family Phoenicimicrobiaceae; genus JAUWHZ01. Next base: position 11,336 of record DAOWEX010000016.1, on the reverse strand, counting down.
ACAGCGTAGAGCGTATAGCGTGTGGAAAGCAAGGAGGTTTTATTTTTGGAAGCTTTACCAGGATATAAGAATTGTTTTGTCTGTGGAAAAGATAATTCTAATGGTTTAAATATTGCTTTTTTCAAAGATCAAGACAAAATCAGAGCAGAATTTATTCCCGAATCAAAACATCAAGGCTTTAAAGGAATTGTCCATGGGGGAATATTATTTTCTATTTTAGATGAAATAATGGGAAGAACTGCGGTAATAACCAAAGAAGTAATGACCCTAACTGTAGAGATCAATGTTAAATATAGAAAAAAAGCCATAATAGGTGAAAAAATAATATTTACTGCCCACATGACTAAAGATTTAGGTAGAATGATTGAAGCACAAGGGCAAGCAAGTAAAGAAGATGGAACTTTGTTAATAGAAGCAAGGGGGAGATTTATTGTTCTATCCCGAGAAATGCAAAAAGAAGTAGAAGAATATATGTGTTCTTATAAATAAAAAATAGTGAAGAATTGGAGTAAATAAAGGATGTTTTTTACTAAATTATTACTTTTGTTTATAATAGTTCCAGTAGTAGAATTATATGTCTTAATCGAGATAGGAAGAAAAATAGGGACATTACCTACTGTTGGGATTATAATTTTAACTGGAATATTGGGGGCATATTTAGTAAAGAGCCAGGGTTTTTTAATTTTAAGAAAAATTCAGAATGATTTAAATGAGGGCATTTTGCCTGGAGATAGCTTAATTCAAGGAGCAATTATCTTAGCAGGAGGTATATTGCTTATTACCCCTGGTTTTATTACTGATACTATAGGCTTTGTCTTTTTAATACCTACTGGCAGAGAGGTAGTTAAGAAATATTTATTGAAATGGTTAAAAGGAAAGATAAGAGAAGGTAAATTTTATTATAAAGAATTTTAAGATATTTAATTTCTCAATAAATTAAAAACAAAAAACGCTTATTGAAAAGGATTGAGGGTCTTGATTATAGGTTGTGGAATCGATCTGGTTAGTATAAAGAGGATAGAAAATATAGTCGGAAGATGGGGAGACAATTTTATCGGCAGAGTGTTTACTCCTTTGGAACAGGAATATTGCGAGGAAAAGGGCAACAAGTATCAGTCTTATGCAGGGAAATTTGCTGCAAAGGAAGCTTTTTTAAAAGCATTAGGTTTGGGTTTGAGGGGGGTTAACTGGAAAGAAATTGAAGTGAATAATAATGAGCTCGGTCAACCTATTATAAATATGTATGGAAAATTAAAAAATATCGCTTCAGAAAAAGGAGTGAGTAAATATTTTTTAACTATCTCCCACACAAAAGAATATGCTATTGCTGAAGTAATTCTTGAAGGTTAACTAATAAGTAAAAACAAAAAATAAATGAGCTTTTGTTTTTTTTGTTTTAAGTTATTTAATTTAATGGTTAGTGGGTTACTTAGTTACTTGGTTGGTTAGTTGATGAATTGATATTAAACCAGCTAACCAGCTAACTATCTAACTAACTAACGACTAATTTAGGGGGGGTATTTTATGAAAGCAGTTACTAATCAAGAGATTAGAGAGATTGATAGAAAAGCTATAGAGGAATATGGGATACCTGGACTTGTTTTAATGGAAAATGCAGGATCAAGAATATTTCAAAATCTAAAAAATATTTATCCTGACTTAAGATTAAAAAAAATTATCGTTTTTGCTGGATCAGGTAATAATGGCGGAGATGGCTTTGTTGTTGCCCGTCACCTTTATAATTATGGAGTAAAAGTAAGAGTGCTTCTCTTATCTCTATTTAATAAAATTAAAGGCGAGGCGAGGGTAAATCTAGACATAATTGATAAAATGGGAGTTGAATTAATAGAGATAGAGTCTATAGATCCCAAAGAAATACAACAAAGTATCCGAGATTCTAATTTGATTATCGATGCTATATTGGGAACAGGATTGCAAGGAAAGGTGACCGGTTTAAAAGCTAAGATAATAGATTTTATTAATATGGCCAACAAGGAAGTAATTGCGGTTGATGTTCCTTCAGGTTTAAATTCGGATACGGGGAAGATTGAAGGTCCTTGTGTAAAGGCAACCTATACTATTACTTTAGCCCTACCAAAGATAGGTTTATTACTCTACCCCGGAGCTGGCTATACCGGAAAGATAATTGTTGAAGATATTGGTATCCCTGTAAATCTACTGAATAGAAAAAAGTTAAAGATAAACATGATAACCAAAGATATGGTAAGGTCATTTTTACCTATTCGATTAACTTATGTTCATAAAGGCTCTTTTGGAAAAGTATTAATATTAGCTGGCTCAGTTGGTATGACCGGTGCTGCGTATTTAGCTAGTGAAGCAGCCATGAGAAGTGGTGCAGGCATAGTAGTATTAGGAATCCCCCGGAGTTTAAATCCAATAATGGAAGTAAAATTAACTGAAGTTATGACCTTCCCTCTTGCCGAAACAGAAAAACAATCTTTGAGAGAAGATACAGAAGAAACAATTTTAGAATTAATGGAAAATTTTTCCGTATTAGGAATAGGTCCTGGTATTTCCCGGCAATTGGAGACCCAAAGATTAGTAAGAAATATTATTGAAAAATCTACTATACCCCTCGTAATAGATGCTGATGCAATATATGCCTTAAGTGAAGATCCTACAATATTAAAAAAGACTAAAACCTCTCTGGTGATTACTCCTCACCCGGGAGAAATGGCTAAACTAATAAATAAAGACATAAATTATATTTTAGATAATCAGTTAGATATCACCAGAGATGTCGCCCAAGAATTTGGAGGAGTAGTGGTATTAAAAGGAGCAAGGACGATTATTGCCAATAAAGAAGGGGAGGCTTATATTAATATTGGTGATAATTCAGGGATGGCTACCGGAGGATCAGGAGATGTGCTAACTGGAATAATTTCCAGCTTGATAGCTCAAGGGGCTGATAATCTTTTGGCAGCAATAGCTGGAGTTTATATTCATAGTCTTGCTGGTAATTTAGCTCGTGATATTAAAGGGGAAAGAGGAATGGTAGCTGGTGATATTTTATCTCAAGTACCTCAGGCTTTTTTAAGTTTAGAATAATTAAAGATAGTATATTGTATATAATAAAGAAAATAAAAGAGAGAAAGAAGGGAAAATCTAAAGATGCAAAAATTATTAGGTCCTACCTGGACGGAAGTAAACCTCGATGCAATTACCCAGAATGTGAAAAATATTAAAAAATTAATCGGCAAAGAGAAAGAGCTTATGGTCGTAGTAAAAGGAAATGCCTATGGACATGATATTTTGGAAGTCTCTTCAGCATCTTTAGAACATGGGGCAAATAGATTGGCGGTTGCTCGAATAGAGGAGGGAATTTTACTTCGCAAAGCAGGTATTTCAGTGCCCATTTTCGTGCTTGGTTTAATCTTGCAAGAGCAAGTAGAATTATTACTCTTATATGATATTAGTACTGCTGTTTGCAAATTAGAGACAGTTAAAAGAATTTCTCAAGCAGCAGTTAAGATGAAAAAAATTGCTAAAATTCATCTTAAAGTAGATACTGGTATGGGAAGATTGGGTATTTTTCCCCAAAATGTTTTAGGTTTTGTTAAAAAAGTAATGACTATGAAAAATATAGAGATAGAAGGAATTTTTACCCATTTTTCAGTTGCTGATGGAAAAGACAAGAATTATACCGAGAATCAATTTAAAAAATTTACTGATGTGGTAAACAATTTAGAAAGAGAAGGAATAAAAATACCCCTAAAACATGTCAGCAATAGTGCGGCTCTTCTTGATTTGCCCCATATGTGGTTTAATATGGTAAGACCAGGAATTTCTATATATGGATTATACCCTTCAACAGAGGTGAAAAAAACTATAAATTTAATACCAGCACAAGAATTTAAAACTAAAATATCTTTTTTAAAAGAGCTGCCGTCGGGGGAAAACATTAGTTATGGCCGAACTTATATTACTAAGAAAAGTACAGTAGTTGCTTCTTTGCCAGTAGGATATGCTGATGGCTATAGCCGACTTCTCTCTAATCAGGGAGAAGTTTTAGTAAGAGGGAAACGTGTGCCTATAATCGGTCGGGTTTGTATGGATCAGTGTATGATAGATGTTACTAATCTTTTTCAGGTTGAAATAGGAGACGAAGTAGTGCTATGGGGGAGACAGGGAAATGAAGAAATAACAGTTGAAGAGATAGCAGAAAAAATTGGAACTATTAATTATGAAATTGTTCATATGCCTGATAAAAAACGAGTTCCTAAGTTATTTATTAGAGACGGAAAGCCCTGGAAGATTAAAACTATGTTAGAGGAAAAATTGCTATAACAGTGAATTGCAAAAAATAGTATCTCATTGCGAGGAGTGAAGCGACGAAGGGTGGCACTCAAGGAATATTGAGTGCCACCCCACGCTCCCTATGGTCGCAATGACACAGTTTTGCGGAAATTGTATTAAATTTTGACGCGATACGCTCTACGCTATTAGTTAGAAAGGTTGAAAATATTCATAAAATGGATTTAACCATTATTACTAAAAGTCCTGAAGACACCCAAAAATTAGGAAAAGAGATAAGCAAGCTAATTAAACCCGGTGATTTATTAGCTTTCTATGGAGAATTAGGAGCAGGCAAGACCTGTCTTATTCAAGGAATATCCCAAGGGTTAGAAGTAAAAGATTATGTAGTCAGTCCTTCTTTTACTATTATAAATGAATACAAAGGTAAAATTCTCGTTTTTCATTTTGACCTTTTCCGGCTTAGTAATATAGAAGAAATTTTGGATTTAGGATATGAAGAGTATTTTTATGGAGAGGGCTTGACAGTTATTGAATGGGCTGAGAAGATTGAAAATCTTTTACCACCAGATCATCTAAAGATTGATATTAAGTTTAAAAGTTATTATGAAAGAACTATTTCTCTTATTCCTCAGGGAAATAGATTTAGAATATTTTTAAAGGAGTTAGCCAAGATTGAAAATTTTAGGGATTGATACTTCTACTAAAATTTGTAGCTTAGGCTTAATCGAAGAAGAAGCCATTCTCATTGAATATACTTTTAATAATTTACAAAAAAAACACTCTTCAGTTTTAATGCCTGCCATAAAAGATATATTTGAGAAAGTTAATTTAAAATTACAAGATATTGACGGTATTGCTGTGTCACTGGGTCCGGGCTCCTTCACCGGACTTCGTATCAGCTTAGGAGTGGCTAAAGGTTTATCTTATGCGAGCTCTTTGCCTTTATTAGGGATTCCCACCTTAGATGCTTTGGCATTTTCTTTAAAAGGGGTACCTTGCTTAATATGTCCTATTTTAGATGCCAAAAAGGATGAAATATACAATGTAGTATTTCGAGGAGGAAATAATTTTAAAAAGGTTATGGACTATAAATGCGAAGATATCAATAGCCTGCTAATAAGACTTTCTTCTTTAAAAGAAAAAATAATTTTTATAGGAGAAGGGTTAATAAGATACCAGGAGATTATTAAAGAAAAAATTGGTAAAGATGCTTTATTTATTGATCCCCAGTTAGTTTTTCCCCGAGGTGCAAATATTGCCTTCTTAGGTTTAGAAAAACTTAAAAAAGGAAAAGAAGATAATATTTCCACTCTTTCCCCTTTATATCTAAGGAAATCTGAGGCTGAAATGGCTTGGGAGAAAAAATACAATTGATGAACAATGATTAATGAGCCTGATAGAGAATTTGTGATTAGACCTATGGAAATAGATGACTTAGAAAAAGTATTAGAAATTGAGAGGAATTCTTTTTCTTCCCCTTGGACTTATAATCTTTTTTTTCGGGAGTTAACTCTAAATAAATATGCCAATTACTTTGTATTAGAGAAGGAAAAAAAGATAATTGGTTACCTGGGCCTCTGGTTAATGAGGAATGATATTCACATAACTAATATTGCAATTGCTAAAGAATTTCGCAGGAAGGAATATGGAGGAAAATTTCTAAAGTTTGTCGAGGAAAAGGCAGCTGTTCAGGGGATTAAAAAAATATCTTTGGAAGTAAGAAAATCAAATCATATTGCCCAGAATATGTACAGAAAATTTGGATATAAAGTGATAAAGATTTGGAGAAATTATTATAGAGAAGAAAATGAAGATGCCTTGGTTATGGAAAAGAAATTATGAAAGGGAAAAGATTATATGTCAGATTTAATATTGGGAATCGAAACTTCTTGTGATGAAACAGCCGCCGCTATTGTAGAAGATGGAAAGAATATTATTTCGAATATTGTAGCATCCCAAATTACCTTCCACCAAAAATATGGCGGAGTGGTTCCTGAAATTGCTTCCCGAAAACACATTGAATATATTATCCCAGTAATTGATAAGGCATTATCTACACCTGGAAAAAAGTTGGACGATTTATCAGGTATAGCAGTAACTTATGGTCCGGGGTTAGTAGGCTCACTTCTGGTAGGTTTATCTGTAGCCAAAGCCATAGCTTATACTCAAAATATACCGCTTATTGGAGTGAATCATCTTGAGGCACATATATATGCCAATTTTTTAGAACGTAAAGAGATAGAACCCCCCTTTATTTGTTTAATTGTTTCTGGGGGACATACGTCTTTAGTATATATAAAAGATTTTAGAGAATATAAATTTTTAGGTCAGACAAAAGATGATGCGGCTGGAGAAGCTTTTGATAAAATTGCAAAAATATTAAGTTTAGGTTATCCTGGTGGACCAATAATTGAAAAATTAGCTAAAAAAGGTAATCCTTTAGCAATAAAATTTCCACGTCCTCTTTTAAATAATAAAAGTTATGATTTCAGTTTTAGCGGTCTGAAAACTGCAGTAATTTACTATATAAAAAAAACAAAAGAAGAAAATAAAATTGTACAGGTAAAAGATATTTTAGCTTCTTTTCAGCAAGCAGTAATTGATGTTTTAGTAGAAAAGACTATAAGAGCAGCTTTAGAATTTGATACTAAAAAGATTGTCTTGGCAGGAGGAGTTGCCGCTAATGATTTGTTAAGAAGAAGCATTAAAAAAAGGGCTAATTCATTAAAGTTTAAAGTTTTTTATCCTTCATTTTCTTTATGTACTGATAATGCGGCTATGGTTGCTTCTGTGGGGTATTATAAGCTAAGAGAAAATAAAAAGTCTTCTTTAAATTTAGATGCAATCTCTCGGCTACCATTAGTAAGAAATAATCAATAAATAGAAGTAAAAAGATAGATAACAGCTATTAATCGGGATATATTACAAAAAAAAGCTAAATATCACCGATAATGAGGTTTGCTTTTCTTAAAAAGTTTATATAAGATATATAAGGTATTTTTAGCACTCTTACTATGAGAGTGCTAATTAGTTTTAAAAATATTAAATATTAAGGGAGGCAATAGAGCATGAATATCAAAGGATTAAAACCGTTAGGAGATAGGGTGCTAATAAAACCTATTTTCGAGGAAGAGAAGAGCAAAGGAGGGATTCTTCTTCCTGATACCATTTCTAAAGAAAAACCTCAGGTGGGAGAAATATTAGCAGTAGGACCTGGTAGCACTAACAAAGAGGGTAAATTAATTCCTATGACTGTTAAGAAGGGAGATAAAGTAGTATACGCAAAATATTCAGGAACGGATATTAAAGGTGATGATGATGAAGATTATCTCCTTTTAAGTGAAAAGGATATTTTAGCTATTATAGAATAATAGAATATAAATTTTTCATATTAAAGTTAGCTTAAAAGATGTTTTTATTATTAAAAGAGAAAAATATTAAAAGATTAAATATAAATGGAGGATAAGAAAATGGCAAAACAATTTTTATTTGATGAAGATGCAAGAAGAGCATTGGAAAAAGGAGCAAATATTTTAGCCGATAGTATAAAAATCACTTTAGGTCCTAAAGGGAGAAATGTAGTTTTAGATAAAAAGTTTGGCTCTCCTACTATTACTAATGATGGGGTTACCATTGCTCGAGAGATTGAAGTTGAAGAACCTTTTGAAAATATGGGAGCGCAGTTTGTTAAAGAAGTTGCAACTAAAACAAATGATATTGCTGGAGATGGAACAACTACTGCTACGGTTTTAGCTCAGGGAATAATTCATGAGGGTCTGAGAAATGTAGCAGCAGGGGCAAATCCTATTATGGTAAAGAGAGGAATTGATAAAACAGTAGAAGTAGCAGTTAAAGAGATTAAAAAATTAAGCAAGGAAGTCAGTGACAAGGAGTCTGTAGCTAATGTAGCTTCAATTTCAGCTGCTGATAGGGAAATTGGAAACATAATAGCAGACGCTATGGAAAAAGTAGGGAAAGATGGAGTTATAACCGTAGAAGAGTCCAAGACCTTAGGAACCACCTTAGAAGTAGTGGAAGGGATGCAATTTGATAAGGGGTATATTTCTCCTTATATGGTAACTGATGCAGAAAGAATGGAAGCTGTTTTCGATGATCCTTATATCTTAATAACTGATGCTAAAATAAGTAATATGAAAGGATTATTACCTATTTTAGAGAAAATTGCTCAGACCGGCAAGCCTTTAATTATTATCGCTGAGGATGTCGAAGGAGAAGCTTTAGCTACTTTGGTAGTAAATAAAATTCGGGGAACCTTAAATTGTGTTGCCGTAAAGGCACCTGGTTTTGGCGATAGAAGAAAAGAGATGTTGGCTGATATTGCAGTGGTTACTGGTGGACAGTTAATTTCTGAGGAATTGGGGCTTAAATTAGAAAATGCTGAAGTTAACATGTTGGGAACTGCTCATCAGGTAAAAGTTAATAAAGAAGAGAGTATAATAGTCGGAGGAAAAGGAGATACTAAAGAAATAAAGAAACGTGAAGCTCAACTCCGTACTCAAATAGAAGAGACCACCTCTGATTATGACCGAGAAAAATTACAGGAAAGATTAGGAAAATTGGTAGGAGGAGTAGCAGTTATTAAAGTAGGAGCAGCTACTGAAACCGAACTTAAAGAGAAGAAACATCGAGTTGAGGATGCTCTGTCTGCTACCAAGGCAGCGGTAGAAGAAGGAATTGTTGCTGGTGGTGGAGCAGTTTTATTAAATGTTATTTCTGCATTACAGAGTTTGAAGTTAGAAGGTGACCAACAGATTGGAGTAAAGATTATTAAAAAAGCTTTAGAAGCACCCACAAAGCAGATTGTTGCCAATGGTGGATATGAAGGCTCAGTAATCGTAGAAAAACTAAAAGGGAAAGAAAATGGTATCGGTTTTGATGTAGTAGCTGGAGAATTTACAGATATGATAAAAAGAGGAATTGTTGATCCAGCTAAAGTTACCAGATCAGCCTTACAGAACGCTGCCAGTATAGGCGGGATGATTCTTACTACTGAATGTTTAGTTACCGATATACCTGAAGAGAAGAAAGAGATGGGTATGCCTCCAGGTGGTATGCCTCCAGGTGGAATGTATTAAGATAAAATAAATTATCATTTGATATAAAAAAGCCTCTATACGGACAGAGATAAAATGTATAGAGGCTTTTTTGTTTTTTATTAATTATTTTACAATTCGCTAATTAATCAAATAAATTGGAGAATTGTTGAATTGGTCAATTATCCTTTAATTGGTAAATTGGTTCATTGGCTAATTGATGAATTAACTAATCACTTCTTCCACTGGATAATATTTTAAATTAAAAGCTTTTGCTACTGGTTCATAAGTAATTTTCCCATCAATAACGTTTAACCCTTTAGCTAAAGCTTTATTTTCTCTAAAGGCTTTTTTATAACCTTTATTAGCAATCTCTAAGCCATAAGGGAGAGTAGCGTTAGTTAAGGCGAAAGTAGAAGTTCTTGCAAAGGCTCCAGGCATATTAGTAACACAATAATGCAATATATTATGGACTTTATATACTGGTTCACTATGAGAAGTTGGTCTACTTGTCTCAAAACATCCTCCCTGATCGATAGCCACATCTACTATGACTGAATTTGGTTTCATCTTTTTTAACATCTCTTCAGAAATTAATTTTGGTGCTTCTGCGCCAGGAATTAATACTGCTCCAATTACCGCATCGGCATCTTTTATCTCTTCTTCAATGTTATGTTGGTTAGAAACTAACAGATTAATGTTTTTTGGTAAAACATCATCTAAATATCTTAATCTTTTTATGTTGATATCCAATAAAGTTACTTTTGCTCCTATACCGGCAGCTACTTTTGCAGCACAGGTGCCCACAGTTCCTCCTCCAATTACCACAACTTTCGCTGGACTTACCCCGGGAACACCACCCATTAATACTCCTCTTCCTCCATAGGGTAGAGCAAGGTAATAAGCAGCGATATGAGCAGATATTTTACCAGCTACTTCACTCATAGGTGCTAACAGGGGCAGATAACCATCTTCAGTCTGGACGGTTTCGTAGGCAATACCGATAATCTTTCTGTCCATCATAGCTTTAGTTAGCTCGAGGGAGGAAGCAAAATGAAGATAAGTATAGAGAATCTGTCCAGGTCTTAGAAGATTATATTCAGAGGACAAGGGCTCTTTTACCTTTATAATCATTTCAGCTTTTTTAAATACCTCTTCAGCTGTTTCAATTATAGTTGCACCTGCTTGAATATATTCACTATCTTCAATACCACTTCCTAAACCGGCAGATTTTTGAACCAGTACTTGATGTCCTGCCTGATTGAAAGCTTTTACTCCGGCTGGGGTAATTGCTACTCTGTTTTCATTATTTTTAATTTCTTTAGGAACACCAATTATCATTATTTTTTTAAATTCCTCCTTAAAAAAAGAAATATATGTAGTAGGGGCGTATTGCAATACGCCCCTACACTCAAGTATAAGATTTAGTGTCACTCTTCCTGTAAGTTTTTATCCCAAGAGTTCTGGATTAGAAAAGTATTCTTTTATTTCCTTAGCCATTATACCGCTTAAGAAGATTAAGCCGATCAAGTTAGGTATAGCCATTGCTCCATTGAGGGTATCGGTAAGTAACCAGACAAAAGGAACTTTTACTACAGCGCCTAAAAAGGCAACTATAACAAAAAGCCAGGCATAAGGTTTAATTACAGCAGGACCGAAGATATAACGAGCACATTGTTGTCCATAGTAACACCAGGTAATAAGAGTAGAATAACCAAACAATATGGAAGCGAGACATACAATAGGTCCACCTAATCCTCCTAAAACAGCACTAAATGCATGAGCAGTAAGTTCAGTACTGGTAAAACCAGTTTCTAAAGCCCCAGTCACAACAATAACAATACCAGTCATAGAGCAAATAATTAAAGTATCAATCATAACTCCTACCATGGCAATAGTTCCTTGACGTGCCGGATGAGGAGTCTTGGCAACAGCATGAGCCATACTTGCGCTACCTAAACCAGCTTCATTAGAGAATATTCCTCTTGCTACACCGAATCTCAT
>DAOWEX010000023.1:0-2419 GCA_030638265.1 Atribacterota bacterium | reverse complement strand
AGAGAAGGGCTAAATTCTATGGGTTATAGTGCTATGAATAGCACAACTCCTCTTATTCCTATTTTAATTGGTGAAGAGGAAGATACTTTAAAGTTATGTAAATTAGTTCATGATGAGGGAATATTCATCTGTCCCATTCTCTTTCCCGCAATTCCTAAGGGAACCAATAGGCTCAGGGCTCATGTTCTGGCAACTCATACTTCTGAAGATATTGATAAAGCTTTAGATATTTTTGAAAGGGCTGGGGAAAAATTAGGGTTGATTTAGTAGCAAATTTATTTGACAAGAAAATATGAATAGCTTATAATTTCTAATAAAGATTATTATATTTAATACAATTTAATTAATATAAAAATATTTTTTGTAATAGTAAATGCAATAACATCCCATAAGGAGAGATATATAATGCTCGATAAGAAGGTAATGCTAACTGAAGAAGGTTTAAAAAAAGTCGAAAAAGAACTTCGTTATCTTAAAACAGTAAAGAGAAAAGAGATTGCTGAGAAAATTAGGAATGCAGTAACCTTTGGTGAAATTGCTGAGAACGCTGAATATAACGCCGCTAAAAATGAGCAAGCCTTTATTGAAGGAAGAGTTTTAGCTTTGGAAAGAATTATTGAAAATTATGAATTGATAGATAAAGAAGAAAATCCGGATTATGTATCACTGGGATCAGAAGTATTAGTTGAAGATTTAAAAAGCAAGAAAGAAATTAAATATATTATTTTAGATTATGTAGAATCTGAACCTGATTGTGGCAAAATATCTATCTCTTCACCTATTGGAAAGGCAATTTTAGGAAAAAAGAAAGACGATATAGTAGAAATTAGAGTCCCTGCGGGGAGTCTTAAATATAAAATTTTGGATATTAAATAATTAATTGATTGATTATAGGTTTTAATAACATAAATAATTATTGATCGTAATAATGAACAAAGTTTAAAAAGTTAAAAAATAAAACACTTTGTTCATTATTTATTTTTAACACTTTATTTGATAGATTAAGGAATAAATATAAAATAAATTTGACTCCAGCTAAAAGATTACCAAAAATGGTGTTATAATAGTTTTGAGTTTTTTTGTATAAAATTTACATCTGATACGAGGAATATGAGGTGGAATAGATGGATATAAAAAAGAATGCAGCAGAAATGATATTCAATAAATGGGAAGAAATAGAAGAATTGAAAAAAGAAGGTATTGACCCTTTTGGACATAATTTTATTAGAACTTGCAAGATAAAAGATTTAATAGAAAAAAATAAGGATCTGGAGATTGGTAGATGCGGTCAGGAAAAAGTTATTATAGCCGGTAGGTTAATGGCTTTAAGGAGACATGGAAGAGCTATCTTTGGCAATATTGAAGATGTTAGTGAAAAAATACAAATTTATATAAAGTCAAATGAAATTGGAGAAAAAGCCTTTGATCTTTTTAGGAAAATTGATATCGGGGATATCCTCGGAGTCAGTGGTTTAGTCTTTAAAACTAGAACTGGCGAGATTACTATTTTAGTAAAAGAATTTACCCTTTTATGTAAATCTATACGCAGTTTGCCTGAAAAGTGGCATGGGCTTAAAGATGTAGAGATAAGATATAGAAAACGATATTTAGATCTAATAGTGAATTCCTCAGTCAGAGAAATATTTATTAAAAGGAGTAAAGTGGTACAATCTATAAGAAATTTTTTAAGTAGCCGGGGTTATTTAGAAGTAGAAACGCCCATAATGCAACCCATCCCTGGTGGAGCTACAGCACGCCCTTTTATTACCCATCACAATACTCTTCATAGAGATTTTTATTTAAGGATTGCTCCAGAACTATATTTAAAACGTTTGTTAGTCGGAGGGTTCGAAAAAGTATATGAGTTGAGTCGCAATTTCAGAAATGAAGGTATTTCCACCAAACATAATCCTGAATTTACTATGTTAGAGTTATACGAAGCATATGGTGATTATCACAGCATAATGCAAATTACCGAGGAATTGATAGTATATGTGGTTAAAAATGTTTTAGGAACTTTAGAAATTAAATATCAAGGTAATAAAATTAATTTTACTCCACCCTGGAAAAGAATAAGTATGTATAAGGCGATTGAAGAGACGACTGGGCTTAAAGTAGATAATTTACTTCCTATAGACTATGATAAAGTTATTAAAAAGTATAAACTGAATATAAAAGGTGATGTGAATATAGGTAAAATTGCCAATGAACTGTTTGAAAAATATGTGGAACCAACTTTAATTCAACCAATTTTTATACTTGATTATCCACTTGAACTCTCTCCCCTATCGAAACAGATGAAGGATAAGCCAGAATTAGTTGAACGTTTTGAATTATTTATTGGCACCATGGAATTAGCTAATGCATTTACCGAATTAAATGATCCTGCAGAGCAGAGACATAGATTTGAAGAGCAGGT
>DAOWEX010000024.1:0-5114 GCA_030638265.1 Atribacterota bacterium | reverse complement strand
TCTTGAAATATTTGCATCATCTTCTGGACATCGCCATCAGTTCCTCTTCTTTCAATCTCAACTTTTTCTCCTAATATTTCTATTTCTACTTTATGGTCTCTTTTTGAAGAACCCAGACTAACTCCTAAAACTTTTTTCATTTTATAATCTCCTTTATTTAACTATAAATTAATTTTTAACCTGTTTTATTATTTCTATTATCTTTTTGGGGTTAACATACTTACTTTCCTTAATGGGTGAGTGACCAATAACAATACCAATCACCTGGACACTAAATATTTTTTCCACTACTGGCACCCTCATGTCTGAACCCAAAAAGATAATCAAATCAAAATCAGCAAGATCAACAATTATTTTTACAATTTCGTTAAATAATTCACTTTTCGTTTTTTTCTCAATAAACTCAAAACGTTCTTTTTGAGTAAAAAGTAAGACATGTTCAATCCCTAATTCTTCTGCTAAATGTATTAATTCTTCTTTATTCTTTATGGGAAAACCGATTAAGGCAATCTTCTTACCTCTTCTTATCTCACCTAAACTTTCTAATCTGGAGACAAAAGTTCTTTCAATCCCTAATTTACGGGCAACCCCTTCTTGAGTTGTCCCTTCAGTTCTTAACTCTAAAATCTTATTAATTTCTCTACTTAATTTTTCTTTGCTTATAACTTTTTCTCCAATTCGAATAAATTGCATTTTATAAAATCTCCTGTATACATTTTTGTATACATGTAATATAACACAAATTTTTTGCAATGGCAACTTTTTTCAGAAAATAAATTATAAATCTTATAAAATATTATATTGGTCTTAATTTAGTAATTCTGATGGAAATTATTATTTAATAGTTTAGGAGTTAAAGAAAAAAAGAAAAGGGGTTGCAAGTTTCAGGAGAAAAGAGTTAAGTTTATACTCAACTCTTAATAAGGAAATATTAGTAGGTTGTACAAAGGTCAAGTTTAAACCTAATCTTATATCATAAGGCTTCAAATATTTTTTATCCCTCTATTATTCCACCTCCTACTACTACATCTCCCTGGTAAAATACTGCTGATTGTCCTGGAGTAATCGCTCTTTGAGGCTTCTCAAAATTTATTAGCACTTTATCTTCATGGTAAGGAGAAATATTTGCTGGAGATTTTTTACTGTTGTATCTTATCTTTGCCTCTACTTTCATAGAATCCGAAAGTTTATCTCCAGAAATAAAACTTAAATCTTTTACTAATAACTTATCCTTACAAAGATCTTTATCATCACCCAGAGTAATCACATTTCGATGGGAATTTATTTTAATTACATACATACGCTTATTCAAAGATACTCCCAATCCCTTTCTCTGACCAATAGTATAAAAAGGAATGCCTTGATGCTCTCCTAATATGTTTCCTTCTTTATCTTCAAACTTGCCAGGTTTAATAGTTTCTGAAATATACTGAGTTAAAAACTGTTTATAATTATCATCAGGAATAAAACAAATTTCCTGGCTCTCTTCTTTTTTATAATTTTTCAATCCAAATTTTTTAGCTAATTCTCTGGATTGGCTTTTCTTGAATCTGCCTAAAGGAAATAAAACATAGGGTAGTATATCCTGGTTTAATCTGTAAAGAAAATAAGATTGGTCTTTACTTTCATCTATCCCTCTCTTAAGTAAAAATCTCTTACTCTTCTGGTCATACTCATTAATGGCATAATGGCCAGTAGCAAGATAATCCGCACCTAAAAATTTTGCTTTCTCCAATAGTAATCCAAATTTTATTTTTAAATTACAGACTACACAAGGGTTGGGGGTTCGACCTGCTAAGTATTCTTTACAGAAACAGTCTATAACCAACCTTTTAAATTCTTTGGTAAAATCCAGAACATGCCAGGAAATGCCCAGCTTTTGGGTAATCTGATGTGCTGTTTCTAAATTTTTGTCACCATCATAATGGCACATAGTAACACCGAGAACTTCATAACCTTCTTCTTTTAATAGGGCAGCAGCTACTGAACTATCTACTCCTCCACTCATGGCCACTACTACTTTCTTTCTTAGATTTTTACTCATAGTAATTTACTCTCTTTGCTTTCCTTTATTTCTTAAATATCAAACTCTCAAAACTTCTAATTTTTCTTCTTTTAATAGTTTTACCTTTTTGGTTTTTAACAATTCATTGGATTTACCAAAATAATTTATATATACTCCTTCATCTTCCTCTTCGTTTCTATCACAATACCTTGCAGTAATCCGACAGGATTTATCGATAAGTTCGTTATCTACTTTAGACGCCTTTTTTAATAAAGAAATTGGGCCTTTTAAATTTTTAGCTTTAAAAAGAAAGTCTCCATCTTGAAAAAAATCTTTTAACTGTTCGTTTTCCTCTTTATTTCTTCCTACTACTAATTTAATATCTTTACTTAATCTGAAGTGTCGGCCTAATTTTAACAGTTCTATCTCTTCTAAAGAAAAATTTTCTTGGGTAAATAAATCTCTTAATCTCTTGGAAAAACCTGGCTCAGTTAATTTGCAACCCCCTGCTGGGGAAGGATAATCCTTTAGCCCCATTTTAGCAGCTAATTCCATCTGTCTTTTTCTGGAGCGACCAGAAATATTCAACAACTCATTCCTATTTACCAATCCTTCTTTTTCAGGGATGGTCTCCGGCAATAATAAAGCAGATAATGGACGAAGAATTCTGCCTTCAAACTCTGATTCTCTTTCAACTATCTTCAAACTATTTCTGTTCTGAGACATAGGTCTTTCTCCTAAAACTTCACCACTTAAAATAAAGGAAGCTCCTATCTTGGTCATATGTTCTCCAGCCTTCTTAAACATAAGGGCATGGCAGTCTATACACGGATTCATATTCTTTCCGAACCCATGCTTAGGATTTTTTAAAACCTCTAAAAGATCTCTGGTGATATCTATAATTTCTAAATCTATATCTAAATCTTTTGCTGTTAAATAAGCCTTTTCAAGACCAAAAAAAGGAGTTTTAAAATTTACCCCTATTACCTCTATCCCTTGCTCCTGGATAAGTTTTACCGCTAAAATACTATCCAGACCACCAGAAAATAAAGCTACTGCTCTAATCTTATCTTTCATCTTTTTGTCCTTCTTTTATTTTTTGGGCAATTTTACATAAATCTTCTAAAGAGGTAGCGTCTAAGGCTTGATTTATCTTTTGAGTTATCTCTTCCAATAATACCCTGATGACACAATCTTCTACTTTATTACATTTTTTTTGCGCATTCTTCTTAATCTTTCTACCAGTTAGAATACAGTCAACTAAAACTATTGGTCCTTCAACTGCTCTAATTATATCACCGGCATTAATTTTCTCAGCTTCTTTAGCCAATAAATATCCCCCGCCTGCACCTCTGGTACTTTTTACTAAATTTGCTTTCTTTAATTTATTAAATAACTGTTCTAAATATTGCAGGGAGATCTCTTGCCTCAGAGAAATATCTCTTAGAGAAATCGGTTTTAAATTATTATATTGGTTTTGGGCTAAATCTATCATTGCCCGAAGTGCATACCTTCCTCGAGTAGATAATTTCATTGGTCTTACTCCTTAATTAATTTGACTTTACTAAAAAATTATATTATTTATGACTATTTTTGTCAACATTCCCTTTAATAAATTTCCTGAAAAAATCATCATCTCTCCATATCTTTTTGATTAATTGTATTTTTTTACTTAATTAGGTATTTGATGCATAAAGTCAAATTTTTTCTGATTCAGCTTTAAAAAGTTTATATAATGCTTTATAATATTTTTTATGAGATTGAAATTTTACTATATGAAACCCAGGAATTATTTTTTAAAAATATAGGAGTATAAAATGGAACGAAAATGGTGGAAAGAAGCAGTGATCTATCAGATTTATCCGAGAAGTTTTAAAGATAGCAATGGTGATGGTATCGGAGACCTACAGGGAATTATACAGAAATTAGATTATATAAAAAACTTAGGGATCGATATTATCTGGTTGTGCCCGGTTTATAAATCTCCTAATGATGATAATGGCTACGACATCAGTAGTTACCAGGATATTATGGATGAATTTGGTAATATGAAAGATATGGAAACTTTATTAACCGAAGTACACCAAAGAAATATGAAATTAATTATGGATTTAGTAGTAAATCACACTTCTGATGAACACCCCTGGTTTATAGAATCCCGCTCTTCTCGGGATAACCCTTACCGAGATTTCTATATCTGGAGAAAGAGTAAAAATGGTTCACCCCCTAATAATTGGGGTTCAATTTTTGGCGGATCTGCCTGGGAGTATGATAAGACCACTGATGAATATTACTTACATCTTTTTTCAAAAAAACAACCAGACCTTAACTGGGAAAATCCCCAGGTAAGAGAAAAAATATACCAGATGATCAAATGGTGGTTAGATAAAGGAATTGACGGCTTTAGGATAGATACGGCAAATAATTTCTCTAAAGCCCCCGACTTACCTGATGGAAAAATAATAAAAGGATATAAATATGGTGATGGCAGCCCTTACTTTTTAAATGGCCCTCATATTCATGAATACCTGCAAGAGATGAATAAAAAAGTATTTTCTAAATATGATATTATGACTGTGGGAGAAGTTCCCGGAACTACCCTCAAGCTCGCAGCCCAATATGTTAACTGGGATCGACATGAGCTTGATATGGTCTTTCATTTTGAATTGATGGATTTGGATCACCATCCCATAATTAAATGGCAATCCAAGGAATGGAAACTATCCGAGCTAAAGAGAATTTTTACTAAATGGTACGAAGGATTAAAAGAAAAAGGCTGGAATAGTCTTTATATGAATAACCATGATCAACCCCGCATGGTTTCCCGATTCGGTAATGATAAGAAATACCGCATAGAATCAGCAAAGATGTTAGCTACCTTACTGCATACCTTACCCGGAACTCCTTATATCTATCAAGGAGAAGAGTTTGGGATGATTAATGTTGCTTTTGATAATATAGAAGACTATCGGGATATTGAAACTATAAACTTCTACCGTGAAAAGACAAAAGAAGGTCTCCCCAAAGAAAAAATTATGGAAGCTATTCATCGAACAAGTCGGGATAATGCCCGCACCCCTATGCAATGGGATGATAGCCCTAATGCTGG
>DAOWEX010000071.1:0-6856 GCA_030638265.1 Atribacterota bacterium | reverse complement strand
GAAGAAATTCTTCTGTATTAAATTGAAAACTTGAAGGTAACCAATCTTTAATATAAATATAAACGGTCGTAGTCATAACTGCGAATCTATTTGCCAAAAAAGAATTTTCTAATTGATCTTTAAAAAAAACAGGCAAAGGAATAAAAGTAACTATAACCAATAAAATTCCAACTATTAATGAACCTTTAACTAAACCAAATAAAGCCCCTCCCAGGGAATCGATCCAGGAAATAAATAATAATGAAAATACTTTTTTTAAGAATATTTCAATAATTCTCGCAATTAGATATACTCCTAAAAATATTAGGGTAAAGCCTATTATGTTTGACATTTCCCTACTAAGTGTAGTATGTAGACTTATATATTCTCCAACTTCTTTAAACCAAAAAATTGCCAGGAAAATAGCCGCAATAATTCCAACAAAATTTATAATTCCTCTAATAATACCCCGACGTATTCCAGTTATTATGTTCAATAATATTATTATCATTATTGACACATCTATCCAATTTATTGACATAAATATCTCCTACTTACTCTCTTATTTTAGCAGAAAATTTGGTAATTATCTTCTCTCTTATCTTTATGGATATATTTTCTACTTCTTGATCAGTTAAGGTGCGATCTTCTGCTTGAAATATAATTGAATAAGCCAGACTCTTATAACCCTTACCAATTTGTTTCCCTCTGAATGTATCAAATAAAACTACCTTTTTAATTAACTTTATATCAATTGATTTAATTACTCTAATAATTTCAGAAGAAAGTAATTCATCTCTTACTACTAAAGATAAATCTCTTTGTACCGAGGGATATTTTGGTAAAATACGATAACTAATATCTTTGGGGACATTAGGCACTAAATTCTCAAAATCAATCTCAAATAAATTAACTTTTCCAGGAATACGATAATTTCTTATTACCTCGGGGTGTATCTCACCAAAAATTCCTACTTCTTTTTCTCCTACGATAATTTTTCCATTTCGTAAAGGATGAAAAGCAGGGTGATTACCAGGTACTGCCTCCCAATTTTTCACTTTCAAATCCTGTAGAATTGTTTCAATTATTCCTTTTATATCAGAAATATCTAAAGAAAATGACTTTTCCCAAAGATCTCCCCGGCCTATCTTAATAATTGCCCCGGCAATTATTAACTTCTCCAGAGGTAAAGAATCTGACTTACCGGGATAGGGTAGATATATTTTGCCCATCTCAAATATTTTAACCACCTCTACTTGTCTATTAATATTCCATTTGATAACCTCTAATAAACTTGAGATTAAGGAAGTCCGCATTAAGGAATAATCTTTAATTATAGGATTTTTAATTCTTAAAGCGTTACGTAATTTACTTTCCTCAGGTATTCTTATTCTATCAAATGAGTCAGGAGAAATAAAACTGTAAGTTATTACCTCATTTAAACCACAGCCAGTTAATATTTCTCTTATCTGATCGATTAATTTAAGACGAAAACTCTTTCCTTCCTGAGCAATAGTGGTATTAAACAGAGAAGGTTTAATTTTATCATAACCATAAATACGTGCAATTTCTTCTATTAAATCTATTTCTCTTTCTACATCTCCTCTAAAAGAAGGAGGAATTATCTCGATATATTCTCCCTGGTCTTTTTCTATTTTAAAATCTAATTTTTCTAAAATATTTATAATCTTCTTCTTTGTCTTATATGTATCTTCATCTAAAAGATAACCCAATATTTTATTGACTCTTTCTATCCTTAAATTTATCTTACTGGATTTAAATAATTTTTTATTAGTATCGATCGTACCTGAGCTAATTTCACCAGAAGTAATCCGATTTATTAAATCAGCAGCTCGATCTAATGCAAATATTTGCCCTTCTTTGTCTATTCCCTTTTCAAACCTATTAGAGGCCTCGGTCCTTAAACCAAATTTTATAGTGCTTTTTCTATTATTTACTGGATTAAAATAAGCAGATTCTAAAAATATATTTTTTGTATTTTGATTAATCTCCGAATGTTTTCCACCCATTATTCCGGCAATTGCTATAGGTCCTTCTATATCAGCAATGACCAAGCTATTTACGGGTAACTGTCTCTCTATATCATCTAAAGTACAAATAGTTTCACCGGGTTTACTTTTTCTAACTATTATAGTTTCCCCTTTGATTAAATCAAGATCAAAGGCGTGAAGTGGTTGTCCAGCTTCCATCATAATAAAATTAGTAATATCTACTATATTGTTTATTGGCCTAATTCCTAATAATCTTAACTTCCATTTTAACCATAAAGGTGATTCTATCACCTCAATCCCCCTTATTATCCTACCGGTATAGCGAGGGCATAAATCTTCTGCTTCAATTTCAACTGAAATTTCTTTTTCGATTTTTTCGCCTTCTTCTTTTATTTTTATTTCAGGTATTTTTAGTTTCTTATTTGCTATTGCTGCTACTTCTCTCGCTATTCCTATTATACTCATTAAATCAGAACGATTAGAGTGTATTTCAAAATCAAATATAGTATCATCAAATTTTATTATTTTTCTTATATCTTCTCCCAAAACAGTATCTTCTTCTAAAATTAATATTCCGGGAGATTTCCCTTGTTCAATACCTAATTCAGAAGCAGAGCAGAGCATGCCGGAAGACAAGACATTTTTAAATTTTTTACTTTTAATAATTCCTATCTGGGGCAATTTCGCTCCTTCTAAAGCTACTGCCACCTTATCAAAAACTTTCATATTTTTTGCCCCACAGACTATTTGAAGTGTTTGGTCTTTTATATCTACCTGACAAACAGATAAATTTTTATTCTCGGGATGTTGCTCAATTTCAACTATTCTCCCCACCACTACCTTTTCTAAATCAGCAGATATATTCTCCATTCGCTCTAAAATTACGCCATTTATAGTTAATCTATGGGCAAGCTCTTCAGCAGATATGTCAATATCAACATATTCTTTTAATAAATTATAAGAAACCTGCATTTTCTCTCCCTCCCTATATAGTGAATAGTCGTTAATCGTTAGTCGTTAGTATATAGTTTACTAGTTAATTCTAAAGATTATTCCACTATATACTACATACTAAATACTATATACGAATTTAAAATTGTTTTAAAAATCTTAAATCATTTTCAAAAAATAATCGGATATCATTTATACCGTATTTCAACATAGTAATTCTTTCTGCCCCCATTCCAAAGGCAAAACCAGAATATTTTTCTGGGTCATACCCAACCATCTCTAAAACTCTTGGATGGACTATTCCTGCCCCCATAATTTCTAACCAGCCTGCATAACCACAGGATTTACATCCTTTGCCTTCACATAACAAACAAGATACATCTACTTCTGCACTCGGTTCTGTAAAAGGGAAATAGCCTGGTCTAAATCTTACTTTCCGATCTTTACCAAATATCTGATGGCAAAACTCAGTAATAACTCCCTTTAAATCTCCTAAGGTAATATTCTCATCCACTGCAAGGCCTTCGATTTGATGAAACATTGGAGTATGAGTACTATCGATTGCATCCCGGCGATAACATTTTCCCGTAGCAATAATTCTAACCGGGGGTTTCTGCATTTCCATCGTACGAATTTGTACAGGAGAAGTCTGGGTACGAAGAAGAATATCTTTGGTAATATAAAATGAATCCTGGGTATCTCTGGCCGGATGATCTTTGGATATATTAAGTGCTTCAAAGTTATAATAATCCAATTCCACTTCTGGACCTTCTTCTATTTTAAATCCTAAACTTAAAAATATTTCCTCAACTTTCTTTAAAACTAAAGTGATAGGGTGTAAATTACCTCTATCTAACTTCCTCCCCGGAAGAGTAATATCAATACTTTCTTCCTGTAATCTTTTATCTTTTTCTAATCTTTCTATTTCTGCAGTTCTTATTTTCAATAATTCTTCAATTTCTCTTTTGGTTTGATTCAACAACCGCCCAATTTTTGGTCTTTCCTCTGAAGAAAGTGTTCCCAATTTTCTCAATAGGAGAGTTACTGTCCCTTTTCTGCCTAAATGTTCTACTTTTAATTTCTCAATATCCTTTAAATTACTGGTAAGGTTTGATTTAGAAATAACCTCTTCTTTAATTTTATTTATCTTCTTTTCCAATAGTATCCCCTCCTTATTCAATAATATTTTTTATAATCCTCAAATGATAAAATAAAAAAGGTTTATAATTTTCCTCGCCTCCCATTATAAAGGGACGAAAAATTATAAACCTTTTCCGCGGTACCACCCTTTTTGATTTACTTTATATTAAGCAAATCCATGCTCTTCTCCTTTTAACAGTGGGAAACTGGCAAAAACCTACTCTTACAAAATTTCAGTCTGCAGTTCTAAAGAGAATTTCGGTTATTACCTCACCAGCTTTATAACTGATTTAGTTGTAACCTACTTATCTTCATTATAACTTTTAGCAAAAATAATATTTATTATATAAGTATCGATATTTAAAAATAAAATTAATTCATACTTTCTTTAGACACTTTTACTAAATTAGTAAAAGCTTCATGATCATTTACTGCTAATTCAGCTAATATTTTCCGATTAATTTCTACTCCTGCATCTTTTAAGCCTTTTATGAATTTATTATAAGGCATACCTTCATTTCTTACCGCAATACCAATTCTGGTAATCCATAAATTTCTAAAATCTCTCTTTCTCGCTCTCCGGTCTCTATAAGCATAAGAAAGAGATTTCATCATAGCTTCGTGGGCAGTGCGATAAAGTTTACTTTTAGCACCCCAATAGCCTTTGGCTGATTTAAGTACTTTTTTTCTTCTTCTTCTTGAGGCGACACTATTCTTTGCTCTGGGCATCCTATTCACTCCTTATTTCATTATATCTTAAATTATAATTTTTCTTAAACTATTTTTATTTATAATACCTTTAAAAATATTAAGCATAAGGTAACAATGCTTTAACTCTCTTTGCATCAGCACTACTTACTTCGGTAGATTTCCTTAAATTCCTTTTGCGCTTTGTAGTTTTTTTAGTCAAAATATGGCTTTTATAAGCCTTTGACCTTAATATCTTACCTGATTTAGTTATTTTAAATCTTTTCGCTGAACTTCTGTGGGTCTTCATTTTAGGCATATATATTTAACCTCTTTTCTAGTAATATTTTATATTATTTAGGCATTAAAACTAAAATCATATTCCGTCCTTCTAATTTTGGTTCTTTTGAAACTTTAGCAATTTCTTCGGTATATTTGATTACACGGTCTAATAATTTTCTTCCTAAATCTATATAATTCATTTCTCGTCCTCTGAACATTATAGTAATTTTTACCTGATTGCCTTCATTTAAAAACTTACATAAATTTTTCAATTTAAAATTGTAATCATGTTCCCCAATATTAGGACGCATTTTTATTTCTTTTATTCCAGCACTTCTTTGTTTTTTCTTGCCACTCTTCGCTTTCTTATCAAGTAAATATTTATATTTCCCGTAATCAATAATTCTACAAACAGGAGGATTAGCATCTGGTGCAACTTCGACTAAGTCAAGATTATTTTTTTCTGCTAGTTCAAGGCCCTCCTTTTTACTTACTATTCCTATCTGTTTACCATCATAGTCTATAAGTCTAATCTTATTTGCTTTAATTTTTTCATTTACTCTTAACTTTGGTGTTGACCTAATACCTTTTTTCCTCCTTTTTAATTGATAATAATAAATATAAATTTAAATTTTTCTTCAAAGTATACATAATCTATCATTATTTTTAAGAAACTATAACATATTCTTAATTTTTAGTCAATATAAATCACTTATAAATCATTTATATATAAACAATTACGAGGGCATAAATTAACATTATTAACTAATTATATTTACTGTAAATTTTTTTCTTTTATTTCTTTTAAAACACCCTCTATAAATTTGTCTATCTTTATCCTTCCCAGGTTGCCTTTCCCCCTCTTTCTTACAGATACCAGACCTTCTTCTACTTCTTTATCTCCAAATATCAGCATATAGGGTATCTTTTCCATCTCAGCCTTTCTTATCTTGGCTCCAATTTTATCATTAATCTCATCCAATTCTATCCTTATATTATGTTTATTTAATTCTTTCATTATATTTTTACCATACTCAATATGTCTATCAGCAATGGGTAATAGTTTTGCTTGTACAGGGGCTAGCCATACAGGAAACGCTCCCGCATAATTTTCAATAAGAATTCCAATAAATCTTTCTATGCTTCCTAAAATAGTGCGGTGCAACATTACTGGTCTTTCTTTATCTCCTTCTTTATTGATATAAAAAAGATCGAACTTTTCGGGCATAATAAAATCTAACTGGAAAGTGCCACACTGCCAGCTTCTGCCTATGCAATCCTGTAAATGAAAATCTATTTTGGGACCGTAAAATGCCCCATCACCTTCATTTACAATATAATCTATCTTTTTATCTTTCAAGGCTTCTTCCAGACTGCTGGTAGCCTTTTCCCATATTTCATCAGAACCCATAGCATTTTCTGGTTTAGTACTTAATTCCACACGATAGGAAAAACCAAAAGTTTTATATATTTTATCAGCCAAATCGATTACTCCTCTTATCTCATCTTTAATCTGCTCAGGAGTCATAAATATATGAGCATCATCCTGGGTAAAACACCTTACCCTGAAGAGTCCGTGAAGCACGCCGGACAATTCATTTCTGTGCACTAATCCCAATTCTCCCATTCTAAGTGGTAGATCTCTATAACTGTGAAGGGTGGTTTTGTAAATTAAGATTCCTCCGGGACAATTCATCGGTTTAATAGCATAATCTTCCTCATCTATCTTGGTAAAATACATATTTTCCTTATAATGATCCCAATGCCCGGATTTTACCCATAATGATTTATTTAAGATAATCGGT
>DAOWEX010000040.1:0-9297 GCA_030638265.1 Atribacterota bacterium | reverse complement strand
CAAATGCAGAAACCACCTCGAATAATACTTTTATAAAATCCTCTCCTTCTACATAGGACAATAGAACGGTCATGGTAATAACCAGACCCAAGGAGAGAGTGATAACGGTTAAGACTTTAGGAATTATATCCTGTGATATTCTTCTTTTAAAGATTTGAATTTCTTCTTTCCCTTTTAGCGAGGACCAGACATATAATATAAGTAAGCCAAAAGTAGTAGTCTTAACTCCTCCACCGGTAGAACTGGGAGAGGCACCTATAAACATTAAGATAATAATTAAGAAAAGGGTGGCGTTTTGCATGCTTCCGATATGGATGGTGTTAAAACCCGCGGTACGGGCGGTAACAGATTGGAAAATTGAACCATATATTTTTTCAGGGAAATTCAAATCTCCCAGGGTGGAAGGGCTGTTAGATTCTATAAAGAATATAATTATAAAACCGATTAGAATAAGTATAAGACTGATTTTTAAAGCTAATTTAGCGTGCAAGGAGAGGGTCCCGTTTTTTCCGTATTGAAAAAGTTCTAATAAAACTAAGAATCCGATCCCTCCCAATATAATTAAAACTATAAAAGTAAGATTGATAATTAAATCCCCTTTATAGCGCATTATACTATCTGAAAAGAGAGAGAATCCGGAATTGCAAAAGGCGGAGATAGAATGAAAGACCGCCAGATACAAAGCCTGGAGAGGGGAATAAATCTTCTGCCAGCAAAAGAATAGGATAGTTGCCCCAACAACTTCGATGACAGCGGTAAATATCAAGATATATTTGGCTAAGCGCACTAAACCGCCAATAGAAAATTGGTTTAAAGATTCTTGTATTATCAATCTCTGTCTTAAAGAGATCTTCTTTCCTATTAAAAAGGCAAACATAGTAGACATAGTCATTATCCCCAATCCCCCACTTTGCAGGAGGATAAGGATAATTAATTGTCCAAAAGAAGAAAAATCCTTTCCAGTATCCAGGACAATTAATCCGGTAACACAGGTAGCAGAAGTGGCAGTGAAAAGGGCATTAATAAAACCGATACTTCCTCCGGTGCTGGAAGCTGCAGGTAGATTAAGAAGTATAGTGCCTATGGTAATTACTACCAGAAATCCTAATAATAATACCTGAGGTGGCGATAGTTTTTTTTCTTTAGAATCTTTAATAAGCATTATGGCGCTTTACCTCGTTTTTTTAAATTTAGCTTTTAATTTAATTTAATTATTTCTTCCAAAATTCTGGAACTACCATAATTAAGACCGTATATATTTCTAATCGACCTAATAGCATACAAAGAATCAGAGTAATTTTACCTAAAGGTGGAATGAGAGCATAGGTTTGAGCCGGGCCGACTAAACCGAGACCCGGTCCTACATTTCCTAAAGTAGCCGCAACTGATGCCATCGCACTTACTATATCCAATCCTAATACGGACATTATAAAAGTACAAATTACAAAAATAAATACATAAAGAAAGAAGAAGCCAGTAATGTTGCGCATTACTTCTTCCGAAACCGTCTTATCCCCTAATCTAATGGGAGTTACCGCTTGAGGATGAATTAGTTTATGAATTTCTCGATACGCTTGTTTTAGTAGAAGAAGAACTCGGATATTTTTAATGGCCCCTCCTGTTGAACCAGCACATCCTCCCACAAACATTAAAATTAATAATATACTTTTAGAGAATGCAGGCCAGATATCATAATCTGCAGTGACAAAACCGGTAGTAGTAGCTATGGATACAACTTGGAAAGAAGCGTACCTTAGGGCAGTGAAAATCGAATTATAGATATATAATCTAAGCTGAGTAGTAATAGCCAGAATAGAAAATAATATCACTCCACTATAAAAAAGAAATTCTCTATCTTTGATTAGACTTTTTACATTTCCGTGAAGAGCTTTATAGTGGAGGGTAAAGTTTGCCCCGGCGATAAACATAAATAAAATTATTATAGTTTCAAAAATAGGATTATTATAAGCACCTACACTTAAATTTCTTGGGGTGAATCCTCCGGTAGGCATAGTCCCGAACATATTAGTAAGGGCATCAAATAGTGACATCCCGGTAAAATATAGACAAGCTACCTGTAAAGCAGAGATTATTATATATACTCCCCATAAAAGTTTAGCGGTCTCTTTAATTCTTGGTTTTAATCTATCCGGTTCAGGTCCGGGGACTTCTGACTTAAATAATTGCATTCCTCCTGCTCCTAAGGCAGGGAGAATAGCTACTACCAAAACTATAATACCCATACCGCCTAACCATTGGATAAAATCTCGCCAGAAAAGTATGGCATAGGGATTTCCTTCGATAGGAGTAAGTACAGTAGCTCCGGTGGTAGTGAATCCGGACATTGCTTCAAAATAAGCATCAATGAAGCTGGGGAAAGTGCCGGCAAATATAAAGGGAAGAGTTCCAAAACCAGCAGCAAATATCCAGCCCAGAGTAGAGATAGCAAATCCTTCTTTAGGTCCGATAGGTTCTTCTGAAGAACTGAATTTTCTTAATAGAAAGCCACTTAGAGTGGTAATAATAATAGAAAGAATAAAAGCATTAATTACTTGTTCTTGGTAGTATATAGCATATATAAGAGGGAATATCATGCTTAATCCCAAATAAAATAAAAGACTACCTAACGTATTTAGTACAATATTATATTTCACTTTTTATTTCTTCCCACCATCGAATATTTTTTCTATTTTCTTTATATCAGATGACAAGGCAAATATAATTATTTTATCTTCAGGTTGAATAATATCATTACCATGAGGGATAATAACTCTATCTTTACGAACAATTGCACCGATAATGGTATTTTGGGGCAAATTAGCTTTCTTTAATGGTTTGTCAATAATTTTTGAGTTGGGATTAACTATCAATTCAATGACTTCCGCTTCCCCTTCTTTTAATAAAGTTAAAGAGATAATTTTCCCTCTTCGAATAAATCGTAATATGGCAGAAGCAGTAGTCATTCTGGGATTTACCACAGCATTTACTCCAATTTTTTCCAGTATTGGAATATAATTGGTTCTATCTACTTTTGCAATTACCTTTTTTGTGCCCAGGTGTTTGGCTAACAAGGATACTAAAAGATTATCTTCATCATATCCGGTGACAGCAACAAAACCATCAGTGGTTTCAATACCTTCAGATTTTAAAAGATCAATATTTGTGCCATCACCATTTATTACTAAGGTATGCGGAAGACTTTCGGCAATTTTTTCACATTTTTCTTTGTCTCTTTCAATTAATTTGGTGCTAATGCCAAGTTTTGCTAATAGTGAGGCAGTTTGAACGCCAATCCTGCTTCCTCCCAAAATCATAACATTTTGCATATTCAGAGGTTTTTCGTTGAAAATTTCATTTAACCCTGAAAAATTATCTTTTTCAATTAAAACATATAAATTATCCCCTGCAATAATTTTTTCTTCTCCATCAGGGATAATTATTTTATCATTTCGGTAGATAGCGGCAACTAATATAGGACATTTAAAGTTAATAGCTTTCAGACGTTGGTTAATAAAAGGGAAACTTTTTTCAATTTTAAGTTCAAAAAGTTGAACTTTTCCCCCAGCGAAGTTCTGTACCTGGGCAACATTTGTTGGTGATTTAAGTAATTTAACTATTTCCTTAGCGGTAGCTCTTTCTGGATTAATAGTAAAATCTATTCCTAATTTTTCTCTCGATAAGGCATTAGTATACAAATATTCAGGATTTCTAATCCGAGCAATTTTTTTAGGCACACCAAATTGTTTAGCAGTCATACAGGCTATCATATTTGCTTCATCGCTGCTAGTTACAGCAATTATCATATCTGATTGTTTAATTCCTGCTTCTTCTAAAGTACGAACATTAGCTCCATTACCTAAAATAGTGATTACATCTAAACTATTTTGAGCAGACTGTCGGATCAGATCATCTTTTTCAATTATTACTACATCATGATTTTCCGAAGATAAAGTTTTAGCTATTTGGCAACCGACTTTTCCTGCACCTATTATAATTATTTTCAAGAGAATCACCTCGTTTTATTCTTCTTTAAACTTTAAAGTTAGTCAGTTATTTGTTGAATTCTTTTAATTAAAAAAGAGAAACTATTCGATTTTAGTTTCTCTGAAATATTTAGAAAATATATACTAATTATTACATCTCCTCCTACGCTGACGAGGTTAGCTGACGGGTTTGAGCTGAAAGAGTAGCTCTACTCATGATTAAAGTTAATGAGATTCACCCCTGGTTTTTGGTTCCCCCGTTCTCCTTTTTTCTTTCAGGAAATTTAGCGGTAAAAAGAATCTTCCTTCTTTTTACTTTCGAATTTTATACCCTTTTCTGATATTTGTCAAACTTTGGAAAGACAGGGGACTGGAACGACAGGGAACGGTTCTTTGGCAGACTTTGACAGATTTTTTAGTCTTGTCTTGACAGATATAATGGTTTGGCGTATAAGTATATATAGAAGTAAGTTAACTTGGTTAATGTGGAAAGAAAGGAAAATTGTTATGCCAAACTATGATTTTCAGTGTCAGGACTGTCATAAAACCTTTGAAGTTAGGGCAACTATCAAAGAGATGGAAGAAGGCAAGATATCCTGTACCAAATGTAATAGCAAGAATATCAAAAGGATTTTTAATGGATTTGGATTCTGTACCGGAAAAAATTCATCCTCGATAAGCTCAAGCTCAAGTTCTTGCAGCTCTTGTTCATCTGGCACTTGTTCTACCTGCGGATGATAGAAAGATCAAGAAAATATTATTTCTAAATAAGATTAAAAAGGTAATGATTTTAGAAAAGATAGGTCATTACCTTTTTTTATTGGATAAAAAATAAAAAATATTTTATGGAGTTTGCAGGAATTTGGGTTTGGTTTGGAGAATAATTATAAAAAAGGGGGTATGGTAAATGTCGATGTTAAAGAAAAGAAGTTATGTTAGGATTGAGTTGTGGTTGTTTATATTAATATTTTTATTAATCTTCTCAGGGGTATGCCAGGGGGAGGAGCTAACTCCTGCCCAAAAATATTTACAAAAAATTAGTGTATGCAAGGATATTTTAGAAAAGAATCCTGCACAAGAGACTGTATTTTTTACTCCTCAGGATGAAAAAGTAGTTACCTGGTTTAGATTTTCTTATAATTCACCAGAAAAATTTATCCTCCGGTGGGAATGGGTTACCCCGCAGGAGAAATTATATCATCAAGGCAAAGTAGAAATGGAATCTGGTGAATATAAAAATTATCGAACCTGGTACTGGATAAGAATTAAGGATAGGTATGCCTCCAAACTTATCGGAGAGTGGAAGGTAAAAGTATATATCAATGATATTTTTTTGGTGGAGAGATACTTTTTTATAGAAGAATCTTTTAGAAAAAATGATTGATCTTTTTAAATGATAATTTAAAAAATTTAATGCTAAAAAAATAATTATAGAAAATGAAAAAAAATTTTAATCTACTATTAATAAATCCCTGGATTTATGATTTTACGGCCTATGATTTCTGGTCAAAACCTTTGGGGTTATTGTATATTGCCAGCATCTTAAGAGAGCAGGGTTATAAGATTAGTTATATTGATTGCCTGGATCGTTATAACGGGGAGGTCTTAAAATTACAAAACAGGGAATCTCCTCAGAATGATGAGCTTGGCCGGGGGTCTTTTTATAAAGAAGAGATTAAAAAACCCGAAGTTTTGAAAAATATACCCCGCCGTTTTAGTAGATACGGAATTACCGAAACCATCTTTATAAAGGAATTAGCGAAAATACCTCAGCCCCAGGCAGTATTGATTACTTCAATTATGACCTACTGGTATCCGGGGGTATTCAGGGCGATAGAGATAATCAGACAAAATTTTCCCCGAGTTCCTATAATTTTAGGTGGTGTCTACACTACTTTATGTTTCGAACACGCCTTTGAATTTTCCGGAGCTAATTATATAATAAAAGGGAGCAATATAAGAGAATTACTTCAGCTATTAGAACAACTTAGCGGAAATAAGACTGATTACATTAGATATGAAAAGGGGTTAGACTATCTACCCTATCCTGCTTGGGATTTGTATCCAGACCTTGATTATATCTGTATCTTATCTTCTCAGGGCTGTCCTTTCCGCTGCAGTTATTGCGCATCTTTTAAAATAAATCCCAAACTAGAATTCAGAAATCCTAAAGAGGTAGTTAATGAAATAGAATATTGGCACAAGAGAAGAGGAATAAAAGACTTTGTATTTTACGATGATGCCCTCCTTATAAATTCAAAGGATAATTTCCTGGTAATATTAGATGAATTAATTAATAGAAGACTGGCCCTAAGACTTCATACTCCCAATGGGATTCATGCACGAATGATAAATGAAGAAATAGCTGGCAAGATGTACCAGGCAGGGGTAGAGACTATAAGATTGGGTTTTGAAACAGTAGATCCCCTGGTCCAGTCAGAGACAGGAGGGAAGATAACTAATCTTGAATTTAAAAAGGCAGTGGATTATCTTTTAAAGGCAGGATTTAAATCTTCTCAGATTGGCGCCTATCTTTTAATCGGTATACCCGGACAAAATATCCAGGAAATTATTGATTCTCTCCAATTTGTGATGGATTGTGGGGCCCATCCCCGTTTAGCTAAATTTTCGACCATTCCAGGCACAAGAATATGGGATAAAGCCAGAGCTTATTTTAAATTTCAAAAAGAGGTCGACCCTCTTTTCCATAATGATGCTCTTTTGCCTTATTTATCACCTGATATTACTGTTAAAGCCTATCAGCAGATAAAATCAATAGTAAAAATTCAAAAGGTATAAACTGAAATGTGTTATAATTAAATTGTACTAATTTCGAGTAGTGTTTACAATTAATAAACATATAATTAATATATTTTAATATGAGATAATAGGAGGTGATTTTAAAAAATAAGCTGTCCTGAAGCTGTAATAAATAAGAAGGGGTAAAAAGTAAAGGTGGACAAAAATAGTATACATAGATTAGTAAATGTGGATATTAAATAAAGCATTCAATATTATAAGGAGGAGAAAAGAATGGAGCTGTTAAAGGTCTCATCTAAGTCGAATCCTAAAGCAGTAGCTGGTGCCTTATCAGGAGTAATAAGAGAAGAAGGAAAAGCTGAATTACAAGCAATAGGAGCAGGGGCAGTAAATCAGGCAGTTAAAGCAATTGCTATTGCTCGGGGCTTTACTGCAACCAGTGGAGTTGATTTAGTCTGTATACCAGCTTTTGTAGATGTGGAGATTGAAGGAGAAGAAAGAACTGCCATTAAATTTTTAGTTAAACCTGGATAAACTGGATAAAATAAAAATTTAAAATAGGAGAAATTTAGAAAATATTGAAAAGAAATAGGGGGCAAGGATTAGAATGGATAAAGGTAAAGAAAAAAAAGAAAAACAAAAAACAGAAGTAAGTTCAGTCGAGAAGACTGAAAAAGTTCCAGTGGAAGCAAAAACCAAGAAAGAAGAGAAAGTAGAAGTAAAAGAAGTAAAGAAAGAAGTAAAAGTTCCGGCTAAAGAATTTTTAGGTGAGGTCAATATCGTTCCAGAGGTAATAGCGACTATAATTAGTAGAACAGTTATCAGTATTGATGGTGTAGCTGGATTAGCTACTCATGCCAAAGGAGGGATAGGAACTTTACTGGGGACAAAAGAATTAGAAAAGGGGATAAAGGTTGACCTTAAAGAAAATAAAGAAGTTTCAACTACTATTTCGGTTATTTTAGAATATGGTTCCATAATAATTCAGGTAGCAAGAGAAATTCAGAAAAAAGTAAAAGAGGAATTAGAAAATAAAACAGGACTCAAAGTTACTAGTGTAAATGTAAATATTCAGGGTGTGCATATAGAAGAGAAGAAGTAATAATAAAATTAAAATATATTAATAAAATAGGCCTATTAGATTTAATAATTTTTCCAATAGGCCTATTACCATAAAATTTCCCAATAATATAATTAAAATATTATTATCTTACCTTTTCTTTTAACTCTTTACCTGCTTTAAAGAAAGGCACATTCATAGCCTGTACAGAGATTTTTTCGCCAGTACGTGGGTTTCTAGCCATTCGAGCAGCTCTTCTTCTGGCACCAAAAGTTCCAAAACCTACTAATCTAACTGCCTCTCCTTTAGCTAAACAATCAGTAATGTTTTCAAATACACACTCGACTGCTTTTTTAGCTTCGCGTTTGGTAAAACCGAGACAACTTGCGACTTTGTCGATTAATTCGCCTTTATTCACTATTTACACCTCCTTTCGTTCTGTGAAAAATAATTTAACTTAATAAAAAATGGGTAAAATATAATTAATATATAGTTATTACGAATATACTATACGACAAGCTTTTTAAAAAATCCTTCTTTTTTTATAGATTATTTTAATTTTTTTTAAAATTTTTTATATTTTATATGATTTTTAGGTAAATAAGGATAAATTTTACCCCCAAAAGACCAATTTATAACTGTTTAAAATATTTAACTGCAATGATTATATATAAACCTTAGATGTATTTCAAGTATTAAAGTTTTATTTAAAGCTATTAGACATAAAAGTTCACTGAAATTCTTCAACCTAAATCCTAATCAAATAAAAATTATAATGATTTTATGTTTCTTTGATTTCGAGGCCAATTTTAATTATTTTTTATGTTATAATAAACTAAAAACAGGCAGATACGTGGGTAGAGATGGGAGCCAGAAGCCAAATGCGTATCTCGTATCTAGTATCTCGTATCTCGTGAGGAGAATAGAATCCAGAAGCCAATAACAAGTTTCGGGTTACATGTTTTAAGTTTCAGGTTGCGGGTTTTCCTCATTTTGTCATTACGAGGAACGAAGTGACGAAGTAATCTCAAACGAGATTGCCACGGGTAGTACTCAATATTAATTGAGTGCTACCCTCGCAATGACAAATTGGGCAAATAGATATTTTAGCGGATGGCTCTAAAACTAAAATTATAGATTTTAGAATGAAAAGGAAAAGACAATTATGTTTGATTGGACTAAAAAGATATTTGGTGACCCTAACGAAAAGGAATTAAAAAGACTGCAACCTATGGTAGAGAAGATAAGCAGTTATGAGCCAAATATTTCAAAATTGAATGATGAGAAATTAAAAAACAAGACTCCTGAATTTAAAGAGAGATTAAACAAAGGAGAAACTCTGGATAATATTCTCCCTGAAGCTTTTGCAGTAGTTCGGGAAGTAGCTAAACGAGTTACCAAGATGAGACCTTTCGATGTTCAGCTTATAGGGGGAATTATTTTACACCAGGGTAAAATAGCCGAGATGGCTACCGGAGAAGGTAAAACTTTAGT
>DAOWEX010000076.1:0-5434 GCA_030638265.1 Atribacterota bacterium | reverse complement strand
TAACTTAGTAATATCTTGCATTTTTATATTTTTAAGAGGAGTTACTTCTATTATATCTCCATATATTGATACGAATTTTCTAACATTCTTTTCCACTGCACCGGGAAATACTAATAGAGCATCTTTATATATCTTCTTCGCTGCTACCATAGAAGCTAAAGAGTCAAAATCAGTACTTTGATGACTAATAATTACTTCCAACAATTTAACCTCTTTTTTAAATTTTATCATTATTCCCTCTCCCCTTGGCGGGAGAGGGTTAGGGTGAGGGGGAAATAAATGCGATACTGAATCACTATACGCTAAACGCTACCCGCTATACGCTATACCACTTATATAAATTCTTCAATACCTTGTCTGCTTATCGTAGCTAAGATTAATGGTAATTTTTCTGGTTTTTTATTACCTATAGTAAATGAAGATAATAATTTTTTCTTTGCTTCTTTTAATTTTTCTAAATTATTATAATAAACTTCAGCTAAGTCCTCACTAATATCAATTTTACTACCTACTTTCTTTTTTAGAACAATACCAACAGATAAATCTATTTCTGATTCTTTTTTTTCTCTACCTGCTCCCAAAATCATAGCACTTTCTCCAATTAATCGAGAATCTATTCTTTGTATATATCCACTTTTATCAGCTTTAATTTTAAGACAATACTTAGCTAATGGTAATAATTCTGGATTTTCGACTACTCGAAGATTTCCTCCTTGAGCCATTACTATCTCTTTAAATTTATTAAATGCCTTACCTTCTTCAATAATTTTTATCAATTTATTCCTTCCCTCTTCAGGAGTTTTAACTACTCCACCTGATTTTAACATATAAGAACCGAGAACAAGACAAAGATTGCGTAAATCTTCGGGCCCTTTATTTTTTAATACTTCGATAGCCTCTTTTACTTCCAATGAATTGCCTATGGCAAAACCTAATGGTTCGTCCATATTTGAAACTATTGCTACAGTCTCTTTCTCCAATTCTAATCCAATATCTACCATAATTTTTCCTAATTTCAAGGCATCTTTATAGTCCTTCATAAAAGCTCCACTTCCAGTAGTTACATCTAAAACAATTGCATCAGCACCTGCTGCAATTTTTTTACTCATAATGCTGCCCACAATTAAAGGAATACTATCCACTGTTCCGGTTACATCTCTTAACGCATATAATTTTTTATCTGCTGGAGCTAAATTAGAAGTAGGACCAATAATCGATACTCCAACTTCCTTGACAATTTTTATAAATTTATTAAGGCTTAGTTCTGTTTTAAATCCCTCAATTGCTTCTAATTTATCAATTGTACCACCTGTATGACCTAAACCACGTCCTGACATCTTGGCAACAGGGATTCCTGCTGCAGCCACCATCGGTGCTAAGGCGAGGGTGGTAGTATCTCCTACTCCACCAGTACTATGTTTATCTACTTTGATACCAGGTATTGAACTAAGATCGATAATTTTACCGGAATTAACCATGGCCATAGTCAAATATTTTATTTCATTATTACTCATTCCTTTAAAATAAATAGCCATTAACATTGCAGACATTTGATAATCGGGAATTCTATCTTCAATATATTCTTTTATCATGAAGTCAACTTCTTCTTGGTTTAATTTTTGACCATTTCTTTTCTTAATAATTAAATCATAAAATCTCAATTATAATTTTCCCTTTTCTCTTTAAGATTTTAATATTAAACTTTTAAAACTTTTTCCCCAATTAGTATGATTAATATTTAAAATGTCTGAGATGGTAGCCCCCAAATTGGCAAAACTATTTAAGGTGCCTAGATTAATGGCTGGTTTTATGGCATTTCCATATATCAATAGAGGTACATATTCTCTTGAATGATCAGTACTGGGAGTAGTAGGATCACAGCCGTGATCAGCAGTAATTATTAGAATGTCAGTATTTTTTAAATTTTTTACTATTTCAGGTAATCTGGAATCAAAATCTTCAAGGGCTTTTGCATATCCCTTTACATTATTTCGATGACCATATAGCATATCAAAATCAACCAAGTTGGAAAATATTATACTCTTTTCTAAATGATTATTCTTAGTAAATTTAATTATTTGGTTAACTATTTCCTTATTATTTTTGGCGTGAATGTCTTTAGTAATACCTTGACCAGCAAATATATCATTAATTTTCCCAATTCCCACCACTTCATAACCTGATTGAACAGCGAAGTCTAAGATAGTCTTTTGAGGTGGGGGTAATGAAAAATCTTTTCGATTAGAAGTCCTTATAAAAGCTCCGGGCTGACCAATGAAAGGTCGGGCAATAACCCTCGCAACTGTATGTTCTCCTTGTAGAATTTCCCTTGCTTGTTTACACATTTTATATAAGCTGGGCAAGGGAATAATTTTTTCATGAGCTGCTATTTGAAAGACACTATCTGCAGAGGTATATACGATGGGATATCCAGTTTCAATATGTTCTTTCCCAAGTTCTTCAATTATAACTGTTCCAGAAGCTGGTCTATTACCTAAAACATTTTTTCCGATGGCTTTTTGAAAAGGCAATATAACCTCATCGGGAAAACCTTGAGGATAAGTGGGAAATGGTTTATCTGAAATAATTCCCGCAATTTCCCAGTGACCAATAGTTGTATCTTTCCCGGGAGATTTCTCTGCCATTTTTCCATAAGAAGCAAGGCAATCTTTATATTCTTTTATTCCTTTTATTCGATCAATATTACCTAATCCTAATTTTTCTAAATTAGGAAGCTTTAGACCTCCTACTGCTTGGGCAGTATTTACCAGGGTATTACTCCCTCTGTCATTATAAAGATCTGCATCAGGTAATTCACCTATTCCTACACTATCTAAAATTATCAATATAAGCCGATTAATATCTTTAACCATGGTATATTTTGCCTTTTATTATTTATGGAAACATTTTTTAATGATTTTTTTATTATAAATCAATATTAAAAACCTTTTTATTTCCCTAAATTTAAAAACTATCTAATAAATAAAGGAGCAAAAACTAAGGCTACTATAGACATTACTTTAATTAATATATTCATCGAAGGTCCAGCAGTATCTTTAAGGGGGTCACCTACTGTATCTCCTATAACCGCAGCTGCATGAACTTTTGTACCCTTTCCTCCATAATTTCCCATTTCAATATATTTTTTAGCATTATCCCAGGCTCCTCCTGAATTAGCCATCATTATAGCCAACAATACCCCTACTATTACTGCTCCAATTAATAAACCACCTAATGCTTCTGGGCCAAGAACTACACCTACTAATATAGGAGATATTACTGTTAATAAACCTGGTAATATCATCTCTTTCAATGCGCCTTTAGTGCTAATATCAACACATTTAGCAGAATCGGGTTTGGCTGTACCCTCTTTTAAGCCAGGTATTTCTTTAAACTGCCGGCGAACTTCTTCTATCATTAAGGATGCAGTTTTTCCTACTCCATTTATCGCTAAAGCTGAAAAGAGATAGGGTATAGCCCCTCCGATAAATATTCCTGCCACAACTATTGGATTGGTAATACTTATAGTTTCTAAACCTACCGATTTACAATAAGCTGAAAATAAGGCTAAGGCAGTTAATGCCGCTGAACCAATGGCAAAGCCTTTTCCAATAGCAGCAGTAGTATTTCCTACAGCATCCAATGAATCAGTAATTTTTCGAACTTTAGGATCTAAACCAGACATTTCGGCAATACCACCAGAATTATCAGCAATTGGACCATAAGAATCAACCGAAACTGTCATCCCTACAATAGAAAGCATTCCCACCGCTGAAATAGCAATACCATATAGCCCTGCAAATTTATAGGCTATTAGCACGGTAACTGAAATTATAATTAATGGAATAGTAGTACTTATCATCCCCACTGCTAACCCGGTAATGATAGTGGTTGCTGCCCCAGTAAGAGAAGATTTAGAAATTGATTTCACTGGTGAGTAA
The DNA here is from genome assembly GCA_030638265.1 of Atribacterota bacterium. GTDB lineage: Bacteria > Atribacterota > Phoenicimicrobiia > Phoenicimicrobiales > Phoenicimicrobiaceae > JAUWHZ01. Next base: position 1,493 of record DAOWEX010000076.1, on the reverse strand, counting down.
TGATATGAAGTGTAATATTCAGTAATTAATCCAATTAAAATACCAGCTATTAATCCCGCAGTAGTAGCATAAAATACATATAAATTTCCAAATAATGTATTAGATAAAAAGACGGAACATACAATTACTAAGAAACCGCTGACCAAGGTCCCTTTAGTTAACGCATTATGCAAATTCTTTTCACTTTTTGTTTGAACAAAAAAAGTACCGATAATGGCAGAAATTGCCCCACAAGCTGCTAATAATAGAGGGAACATAATTCCTTTTATTCCTTCGAATAATAATCCACCTAAAATCATGCTGGAAATAATTGAGCCTACATAAGATTCGAATAAATCTGCACCCATTCCTGCTATATCACCCACATTATCTCCTACATTATCAGCAATAACTGCTGGGTTACGTGGATCATCTTCAGGTATACCAGCTTCAACCTTTCCTACCAAATCAGCACCAACATCTGCTGCTTTAGTAAATATTCCACCACCTACCCTGGCAAATAAAGCGATAGAACTTGCACCTAAAGCAAATCCATTAATTATTTCAGGATCTCTAATTAGGTAATATAAACTACCTAATCCTAATAATCCAAATCCAGCTACCGACATCCCCATCACTGCCCCGCCTGAAAAGGCAACTCTTAAAGCTCTTCTTACCCCTCCTTCGACTGCAGCAAAAGTAGTCCTGGTATTTGCTTTGGTAGCTATCTTCATTCCTGTAAAACCAGCTAAACCAGAACAAATAGCACCTACTATAAAAGTTATACCGGTAATATGTCCTCTTACAATGGTTAGTATTAAACTAACCAAAATAACAAAAATGACTAATGCACTATATTCTCTTTTTAAAAAAGTCATAGCCCCTTGTTCAATCATATTTGATATCTCCTGCATTAATTCATTGCCCGGTTTTTCTCTAATTACTCTTATAGATAGAAATATTGCAAAGGCTAATGAGACGAGACCACTCAGAGGAACTAAAAATTCAATTTGCATATTTTTTTATCCCTTCTTTTTGTTTACATTTCATCTCTATTTATGTTGTATTTTCATTTTTTCTTTTATTACTGCTTGAGCTGCTGCTAATCGGGCAATAGGAACTCTAAAAGGAGAACAACTAACGTAATTTAACCCCACAGAATGACAAAATTCTACCGAATGAGGTTCTCCTCCATGTTCTCCACAAATACCTACTTCTAAATCAGGACGAGTTTTTCTACCCAAATTTGTTCCTAATTCTACTAATTTTCCTACTCCTTCACGATCTAAAATCTCAAAAGGATTATCCTCTAAAATATTATCTTCCACATATTTGAGTAAAAATTTTCCTTCAGCATCATCCCGACTTATTCCGAAGGTCGTTTGGGTTAAATCATTAGTACCAAAAGAGAAGAATTCAGCTTCTTCTGCTATCTTATCCGCAGTCAGTGCAGCCCGTGGTAACTCAATCATAGTTCCAACTTTATATTCTAATTTTACTCCTGCAGATTTTAT
>DAOWEX010000083.1:0-6922 GCA_030638265.1 Atribacterota bacterium | reverse complement strand
ACAACCGGCACGGATTGCCGCTTCTCCAATAGCTTCATTTCCTTTCATTAATACTTTTTCTCCCATTTTCCAGCCTCCTTGATAAAAATTTAACTTAATAACTTAATTCAACAATTTTTTACTTTCTAAAAAATTTATTTACTTATACACTTCAATAGCAACATCCGGGCAGATAATTGCACACATGGCACAACCAGTACATTCTTCTGGATTAATCTGTTTAGCCGGGTGATAGCCTTTTTTGTTAAAATTTTCAGACATAACTATAATGTGTTTAGGGCAAGCGGGGATGCACAATTCGCACCCTTTGCATCTTTCCTCATCTATTATAATTTTTGCCATACTATTTACCTCTTTCCTCCTTTTCAAAAATTAATTCCATGGTAAACTCATAAAACGTTTTATATAAAATACTGGTTCTTCGAAGTTTTCTTGCTTAATTTTTTGAGAAAATCGCTCATCTATACAAATAAATTTAATAGGTAAATTTAATTTCTGAGCTACCTGTTTTATTAAAATGTGGCCTTGTCTAATTATTTCTTCGTCTGTTTCCGTGAATAAGTTAGGATTACTCACAATTCCGCTAATCTTTAATCGAGATGAATTTTCTATTTCTTGAGCCATTTGCTGAATTTGATGCACATCTTGAGTAAAAGGACGATAAGAATTTACTACCATTAACATTTCATAATCTAAATCCTCGATAAAAGATTTAAAGCTACCTAAAACAACTGTCCCTATATCATCTCCACCTACATCAAGAATCAAATGATAATCTGAATCCTGAATTAAACCTTTTATTTCGGGAGAAATTAGGGGTAAATCGGCATAAGCTAACTTCCCTTCGGGGGAAATCACTTTTATACCTTTAAGATTTAAAGCCTTTTTTGCTTCTCGAGTTTTAAAATAAGGATTAACAATATCTAAATCTACAATAGCAACCTGGCTATGATTTTTTCGACAATATATCGAATAATTAATAGCAATCTCGGTCTTTCCACTTCCAAAACTTCCTACAAATATCTTTATCCGCTTACTCAATATATTCAATATATTTTTTCCACCTCTTCTCCTTTCAAAACCCTTAAAGCTCCTTCACACAAAGACAGCATCTCTTCTTCGCCAGGATACACCATAACTAAAGATAGAAAGCTTACCCTATCTCTTATCATATTAATAAAGTCATTGGCATAGGCTATTCCCCCGGTCAGGATAATCGCATCTATTTGACCTTTTAAGACTGTGGCAGCCGCTCCGATCTCTTTAGCTATTTGATAGGCCATTGCCTCCAATAGTAATTTTGCCTTTTTATCCCCCTGTTCAATCCTTTTTATCACTTCTCTAACATCATTGGTGTTCAAATAAGCTACTAATCCACCTTTACCTTTTATCTTTTTCATAATCTCATCCTTGGTATATTTTTTAGAAAAGCAAAGGTTTACCAAGCCACCAACAGGAACTCCGCCACTTCTCTCCGGGGTAAAGGGTCCTTCTCCATTGAGGGCATTATTGACATCGATAATCTTTCCCTTGCAATGAATTCCGACTGAAATTCCTCCACCTAAGTGAGCTACAATAAAATTTGCCTTCTCATATTTTTTCCCTAAATCTAAAGCTGCCTTTCTGGCAACTGCTTTCTGATTTAAAGCATGCAGTATACTGATTCGAGGAATTTCGGGCATACCAGAAATTCTGGCAATAGGTTTCATCTCGTCAATTACTACAGGATCAACTATGTAAGCAGGAATAGATAACTTTTCAGCAATTCCATTAGCAAGTATCCCTCCTAAATTAGAAGCATGTTGACCACTTACCCCATTGCGGAGATCTTCTAACATTTTTTCATTTACTCTATAAGTTCCGCTGGCGATAGGTTTTAATAATCCCCCTCTGCCCACAACCGCATTAAGAGTAGAAAGATTAATTCCTTTTTCCTTTAAAAAATCTAAAATAATCTCCCGCCGAAATTGATATTGCTCAATAATTTTACTAAAATTGGATAATTTTTTACTGTTATGCTCAATCTTTTTTTCAAATAACATTTGTTCATTAGAAAATAATGCTACTTTAGTTGAAGTAGAACCAGGATTTATTACTAATATTTTGTAATCTTTACTCATCTCTAAATCACCTCGTAAAACTGGCAAGTTATCTTAAAGTTCCCCCATTTCACTCATCAATACTCCCAGGGCAATAGAATACAACTTAGATTCTGCAGAGTCAGACCGAGAAACTAATACCACCGGAACCTTTGCTCCAAGCAGTACCCCTGCTGGTTGAGCTTTAGCTAAATACACTAACCCTTTAGCAAAGATATTAGCAGCTTCAATATCTGGGGCTAATAAAATGTCTACTTCTCCAGAAACTGGGCTTTCAATTCCCTTATGTAGAGCTGCTTCTTTAGAAATAGCATTATCAAAAGCCAATGGCCCATCCACTATACCGCCTACAATCTGTCCTCGCTCACTCATTTTGGCTAAACAGGCCGCATCAACAGTAGCCGGCATATCAGGATTTACTAACTCCAGAGCCGCTAAAACAGCAACTTTAGGTTTCTCTATGCCCAATGAATGGCAAAAATATATGGCATTTTGAAGAATCTGAGCCTTCTGGTTTAAATTAGGGCTAATATTCATCGCTCCGTCAGTAATAGTAATTATACGATCATAACCTTTAACTTCCAGCACATATGCATGACTAAGCATTCTATTAGTCCGTAAGCCAACATCTTTATCTAAAATGGCCTTTAAAATTCTTGCTGTTCCCATCATACCTTTCATTAATATAGAAGCCTTTTTATTTCTGACTAATTCTACAGCAAACTTAGCAGTTTCTGTTTTATCCGGTTTGTCAATTATCTCATAGTTAGCAAGGTCGATTCCCATTTTCTCAGCTATCTGAATAATCTCTTTTTTATCACCAACTAAAGTTGACTCAGTTAATCCTTCCTTTCGGGCAGCTTCAACTGCCCTTAAAACATCTTCCGCTTGGGCAACAGCTACTGACATTTTTTTGGGACCATACTCTTTAGCTTTTTCTAAAACTTCCTTAAATGTCTTTAACATTTTTTATAATCACCTCTTTGTTAAAAAATTTACCAATTTGCCGATTTTCCGATTTGCCAACTCTCCGATTAAATTAGTTAATATCGAATAAATCCCACGCGATACGCGATACTAATTAGGTTTCTGGATTCTTAATTTTTAATTTTCTTCTTGATTACTTGACCTAATCTTTTAATGCCTTCTTCAATATCTTTCTCATTAGGATAGCAGAAGGAAAGCCTCATAGTATTTTTCCCCTTGCCATTAGCAAAAAATGGAGCACCACTTACATAGGCTACTTTCTCTTTAATTGCTTCAGGAAACATTTCACCCGTATCTATATATTCAGGTAGAGTAACAAAAACAAAGAATCCGCCTTCAGGTTTAGTCCAGGTAGCTTCAGCCGGGAAATACTTATCTAAAGCTTCCAACATAACATCGCGCTTTTTCCTGTAAATTTGAACATTTGACTCAATATTCTTATCTATGTCACTCTGACAGCAGTATTCATAAGCAATTAACTGATTTAAAATAGTAGTACATAAATCAGTTGCTTGCTTCATAATTACTAATTTTTCGATAATTTCTTTATTCCCTAAAATCCAGGCTAATCTTAAACCAGGGCATAATATCTTGGAAAAGGTTCCCAAACTGATTACATAACCCTCATTACCTAAAGAATAAATAGAAGGGATTGGTTCTCCTTCAAATCTGAGTTTATCGTAAGGATTATCTTCTAAAATAAACACTTCAAATTTTCGAGCAATTTCCAGGATTCTTTTTCGCCGCGCTAAAGACATGGTTACTCCGGCAGGATTTTGGAAATTAGATATGGTGTAGATAAATTTTACCTTTTTTTCTTCACTTTTTAGTTGAGAAAGCGTCTCTTCTAAAAGATCCGTCTGCATTCCTTCATCATCCATAGGAACACCTACCATCTCTCCTCCGTAACTACGGAAAGCATTTAAAGCCGCTAAATAACTGGGTAATTCTACTACCACTATATCTCCGGGGTCTAATAAAACTTTACTCACCAGATCTAAACCCTGCTGAGAACCTGAAGTAATCATAATATTATCTAAATCTGCCTTTTTATTATCTTCATCCAGCCAATTTAGTATAAATTCTCTTAATTCTGACAAACCTTCGGTACTACTATACTGTAAAGCTCGAGCGCTATCTTTTGCCAATATTTGTTGAGTAACCTTGCTTATTTCTTCGGTAGGGAAAGTAGCGGGATCTGGCATACCGCCAGCTAAAGATATGACATTGGAACTTTGAATTATTTTTAGTATTTCTCGTATAGCCGAAGCTTTCATTCTCGATGCTAAAACAGAATAAAATTCTTCACTGTTTATCGACATTATTCTTACCCCTTTATATTTTATATTTTTTTATTCATATATAACTCCCCATATATAATATAAGCAATTTCTGTGCCATTTTTTAGAATAAGAGTAATAAAATAAAAAATAGCTTTTAGTATACTGATTAATAAAAGCTATTTCTCAATAAATGAAAATATTCTATTTCAATTTATGTTTGCATTTATTTGCATTATTATGCATTATGTGCAATATTCTGCGTATGATAACATTTATACAGCGCAAAACATAAAACGAAAAGCGCAAATTTAAGTTCATATTTTGTATTCTAAAGTATAGCGTTTAGCGGAGAACATTTAGTTAGGCAGCTAACCAAATTGATTGGCAGACTGGGCGACTGGTAAACTGGAAGATTTTACAGGTTTTGAATTTTGAATTATGGTTTTACACTTTACGCTTTTAGCTTTTACTTATATTCGTATATCCTTTTAATATCATATTTTTTGATCTTATAATAAAAACTCCTCAGACTGATTCCCAACTTTTTTGCTGCCTTTAAACTATCCCCATCGGAAGCCTTTAAAGCATTTATTATAGCTATTCTTTCTGTACTATCTTTTATCTTTTTCAGATTAGTTTTATCTAACTTAGAATCAGTCAAATGGTCAGATTCAGAACTAATACTTGGCTTTCCTTCAATACTTTCCACTTTATTTAATTTACCTAATTCAATTAAATGAGGAATATGTTTAGGCGAAATTAATTCTTCACTTAATTTCATGTTTATAACCGCTCTTTCAATTACATTTTCTAATTCTCTAACATTTCCAGGCCAGTGGTAATCTAACAACAGATTAAGAGCTTCTGGTAAAATTCCTCTTATATTTCTCCCAAAATCTTGATTATATTTTCTAATTAAAGTATTAACTAAAAGAGGCATATCCTCTTTCCTTTCTCTTAAAGGAGGTATAAAAATAGGGATAACATACAATCGGTAATAAAGGTCTTCTCTAAATCTCCCTTCTTTTACAGCATTTTTTAAATCAATATTAGTGGCAGAGATTATCCTTACATCTACATTAATAGGGCTACTTCCTCCTACTTTTACAATTTCTTTTTCCTGAAGAACTCTCAACAACTTAGCCTGTAAATTAAGGCTCATCACTCCAATTTCATCTAAAAATATAGTCCCTTTATTGGCTTCTTCAAATAATCCTCTTTTCCCAGTCCTTTTTGCTCCGGTAAATGCTCCTCCCTCATAACCAAAAAGTTCACTCTCTAACAAAGTATCAACCAGGGCAGAACAATTAACCCGAATAAACTGTCTATTCTTTCTTTTGCTGACATGGTGTATTGCATGAGCAAAAAGTTCCTTCCCGGTTCCGCTTTCTCCCTGAAGTAAAACGGTTGCTGGAGTCTCGGCAGCTTTCCTGGCCTGTTCTTTAGCGATAATCATACCCCTGCTTTTCCCTACAATATCTTCAAAAGTATATTTTGATTCTAAATGTCTAACTCTTTGCTTAACTCGATTTAGCTCTTCGGTTAAATATTCAATCTCTGAAACATCATGAATTACTGCCACAGTTCCTTTTAGTGCTCCATCTACTATGACCGGTGCTACATTTACAATTACTTCTTTGCGATTAGGTCCAACCCGCATTCTCACTCCATGTACCGGTTTCTTAGTTCTCAACACCTTTAAATGCATACTTTCGCCCCCATCAGCAATATCAATGGTGGGCGGTTTCCCTAACACATCTTCTTCGATTAAACCAGTAAGTCGGGTATAAGCGGGATTAATAATAGTATGCAAACCTTTTTCATCTACTACTGAAATAACATCATCGGTAGAACGAATTATGGCCTCTAAAGTACTCTGAATCTCTTTTTGTTTAGCAAATTCCTTTATCCATTTAATTTTATTAAAATCTTTTCTTTCTTTCATAAATAACACTCTTACCTATTTAACATTTTCTGGGCATGTTGAATGGTAATCTCACTCATTTGACTTCCATCCAACATACGTGCGACTTCTTTAACCCGCTCTTCCCCTTTCATCTCTTTTAATCTTATCCCGGTTTGATTATTCGAAACATATTTTTCTATATAAAAATGTCTCCTGGATCTACAGGCTATCTGGGGTAAGTGAGTTACACAAATCACCTGTCTCTTTTCAGAAAGGTTCTTTAATTTTTGAGCAATAACCTCACCTAATCGTGCCCCCACTCCACTATCAATTTCATCAAAAATTAAAGTAGAAACTTGATCGACTTCTGAGAGAATTGATTTTAAAGCCAGCATAATTCTTGAAACTTCACCTCCGGAAATTATCCGCGCCAAAGGGCGTAGCTTCTCTCCTACATTGGGAGAAATCATAAACTCAATATCATCTATCCCTTTAGGACCAATTTTATATTTTTTACTATTTATTTCTATGCCATTATCATCTTCATAATGATTGATAGAGACTTTAAACTGGCATCTTTTCATATTCAAATCATCTAACTCTCTTACTACCATCCCCTCTAAATCATCGGCAATCTTTCTCCGATT